>CAIQMJ010001224.1 GCA_903872875.1 uncultured Variovorax sp. | reverse complement strand
GCCGGCCACGCTGACCGACTACCTGCCGAAGGACGCCATCATGTTCCTCGACGAGAGCCATCAAATGATCGGCCAGCTCGGCGGCATGTACAACGGCGACCGGGCGCGCAAGATGACGCTGGTCGAATATGGTTTCCGGCTGCCTTCGGCAATGGACAACCGGCCGCTCAAGTTCGAGGAGTTCGAGCGTCGGATGCGCCAGTGCATCTTCGTGTCCGCAACACCCGCCCAGTACGAGATCGATCACGCGGGTAACGTCGTCGAGCAGCTCGTGCGACCGACCGGGCTGGTCGATCCGGTTGTCGAGGTCCGGCCGGCGACGCATCAGGTCGACGATGTGCTCCAGGAAATCCGCATCCGCGTCGACAAGAACGAGCGCGTGCTGATCACCACGCTGACCAAGCGCATGGCCGAGTAACTGACCGACTACCTGGGCGACAACGGCGTGAAGGTCCGTTATCTGCACAGCGACGTCGACACCGTGGAGCGGGTGGAAATCTTGCGTGATCTGCGGCTGGGCACCTTCGACGTTCTCGTCGGAATCAACCTGTTGCGCGAAGGGCTGGACATTCCCGAGGTGTCGCTGGTCGCGATCCTCGATGCCGACAAGGAAGGCTTCCTGCGCGCCGAGCGCTCGCTGATCCAGACCATAGGGCGCGCCGCGCGCAACCTGAATGGCCGGGCGATCCTGTATGCCGACCGCATGACCGAATCGATGAAGAAGGCCATCGGCGAGACAGAGCGTCGCCGCATCAAGCAGATCGCCCACAACGAGGCGAACGGCATTACGCCGCGCAGCATCGTGAAGAAGGTGCGCGATCTGATCGATGGCGTGTACAGCGAGAAGAGCGGCAAGGAGGCCGCCAAGCTCGAGCTCGAACGCGCCAAGGTCGAGGACATGAGCGAAAAGGACATATCGCGCGAGATCAAGCGGCTCGAAAAGCTCATGCTCGAGCACGCACGCAACCTCGAATTCGAGAAGGCGGCGCGCGTTCGCGACCAACTGGCGGTGTTGCGTGAGCAGGCGTTCGGCGCGGCTGGCGGCGACAACGTGGCCGTGCCGCCGGCGGGCTGACGTTCCGCAGCAGCACCTGAAGTGGCCTCGGGTTTACCCGAGCGCATCGAGGGGCTTTCTGTTATACTTGAGCGAAACACTCAACAACAAAAGAGCGACTTCGCGATGAAGGGCCGGTGCCGATCCGATGGATCCGGACGCCGGGCAGGGCGGAGACCACGCACCAGGGGCCATCCGCCTGCGGTGTCACAGTAACGAGCACAAAGGAGCTTGCGATGCGTCTCACTACCAAAGGCCGTTTTGCGGTCACGGCCATGATCGATCTGGCACTGCGCCAGAACACCGGCCCGGTCACGTTGGCGGCCATCAGCCAGCGCCAGCAGATTTCTCTGTCCTATCTGGAACAGCTGTTCGGCAAGCTGCGCCGTCATGAACTGGTCGAGTCCACCCGCGGTCCTGGTGGCGGTTACAGCCTCGGCCGGAAGGCGGCGGACATCACTGTTGCCGACATCATCGTGTCGGTCGATGAGCCGATCGATGCAACGCATTGCGGCGGTAAGGAAAATTGCCTCGGCGAAGCCGGCCGCTGCATGACGCACGAACTCTGGGCCTCGCTGAATCAGCGCATGGTCGAGTTCCTGGATTCCGTCACGCTTCAAAAGCTGGTCGACGACCAGATCGCCAAGGGCGTGCAGATCGAAAACAAGCCCGCGGTCAAGCGTGCGATCTCGAGCCAGCCCGTCGTCAAGCCGATTCGCGTGAATGCGCCGAACTCGGTCTTCGCCCTCGGCAACGTGTTCGCGAAGTCCTGAGGGATGGAGCGACGAGGCGCTGAAGGGCGCCTCGCGCGATGCGCCGAAGCGACAGTCAAACCATAAACCCCACGCCATACAGAGCCAGCCATGGACGTTACCCCTCATTTTCCGATCTACCTCGACTATGGCGCGACGACGCCGGTCGATCCGCGCGTCGTCGACGCCATGATTCCGTGGCTGCGCGAACATTTCGGCAACCCCGCATCGCGCAGCCATGCTTGGGGCTGGGAAGCGGAAGCCGCGGTGGAGAAAGCGCGCACGCAAGTGGCAGACCTGATCGGCGCGGATCCGCGCGAAATCGTCTGGACTTCGGGCGCCACCGAATCCAACAACCTGGCGCTCAAGGGCGCGG
>CAIQMJ010001223.1 GCA_903872875.1 uncultured Variovorax sp. | reverse complement strand
GCCGGCCACTGGCTGGCGGCTTCCAGGTTGCCGGAAGGACCGAGACGGCGCGCCACATACTGCCCGCAGGCGACACGGGCGTCCGCGATCTGCTTCTCGTTCGCCAGGGAAATGCAGGATGTGACCGCGATGGCAACGATCGGAACGATCAGTAAAAACGTCTTCTTCATATCCCTCCTCTGAGGTGACACGGGGGTTGTTCAGGTTTCAGATGAACGTCCCACGATCGGAACGTGCAACGGGCGAGCAGGGCAGACCAGCAGGCGGCCATCACTGGTCCGGTGTGCGGGGACGGCATGTGCGCTGTTCTTCGTTGACCTGCACCAGCGGCGATGCCGCCGCCCCGGACGCGGCTGGCGGCGGCGGCGAGCCACCGGACCGGCCGGGTGGGCCTCCCAATGCCTGTTCGCACGCCATTTTCACTTCCGTCTGGTGCTTGTCGCTGGCCATCGACAACCACGATGCCGCCACCGCGATGGCGATGACGGCGTACAGGAGAAGCTGCTTCATCGGTCTGTTCCTCGCAGGCAGCGCCTGGTTCCCGGTTCGTTTCGTTGGATTCCAGTGACATCAACGAACGAGTACGGATCTGGATGACCTGTTTCGCGTGTTCGCGCAGCCACGCGCCGCCGGTATCCTGGGCCACTCCCGGGGGCGGCTCTTCCCGAGCGGCCAGGGCCGTGGCGCAACCGCTCAGAGGATCAGCTTCGGCGCCGTTTCCTCGTCCAGCGGCCACAGCGGCCGGCCGATCTTCACGTAGGGAATCTTGCGGAAGTCGCTGACCATCGGGCCGTCGGCGTCGATGAACATCACGCGCTTGGCGATCGGGCCGTAGGCCGCCATGAAGTGGTTGTTCGACTTCAGCACGACGATCAGGCGTTGCCGCGGATCGATGCCCAGGTTGGTGAACAACTCGAGCCCGAAGGCCTGGTCGCGCACCGTGGTCAGCACCACCTCGACGTCGCCCACGCGCACGGCCGCGCAGTCGCCCAGCCGGTGCTCGGTGCGGCCCAGCGACTGGGAGCAGTTGCGTGCCAGGCCGGTGACCGTGACCAGCGCATCCACCGGAATGCCCGAGGCCGCGCTCGCCTTGCCGCCGAAGCGCAGGTTCAGCCGGCCGCCGATTTCCGCCGCGAAGCACAGCTGCACCGCGATCGGGTCCCACAGCGGGCCGAGCACCGCGCCCTGCGCGTTGCGCGCGATCAGTGCGCGCAGGATGGTCGTGTTGTCGCTGCCCGCGCCGCCGCCCGCGTTGTCTGCGGGGTCGGCGATCACCACCGGCCATTCGGTCGCGGCCATCGCCTGCGCAACGCCGTCGTCGACCTCCAGGTACTCGGGCATCGTCCGGCCGCGCATGCCGACCAGGCGTTGTCCGATCTCGGTCGCGACACGGTCGGCGGTGGCCTTGTCGTTGTCGGTGATCACCAGCACGCGCGTGCCGATCTCGGGCACGTCGCCGTAGGGAAAGGAATGGCCGATGGAGATCGACAACACGCCGTTCTTGCCTTCCATCGCCTGAATGTCGTCGACCAGCGCGCGCATCAGCGGCAGCGTGGTGCGGTAGCTGCCGAGCTGCTGGCAATCGAAGATCGAGGACACCGGCCGGATTTCGCCGCGTATCTGGCGCAGCACCAGGTCGAGCACTTCCTCGGCGCGTTCCACGGTGTCGGTGTGCGGGAATTCCTTGAAGAGGATCGTGATGTCCGCCTGCTGTACGCGGGCCAGCGTGAGGTGGCAGTGCGGGTCGAGTTCCACGCCGATCGAGCAGGCGGGGCCGACCAGCGCACGGACGCGCGTCACGATGTCGCCTTCGACGTCGTCGTAGCCGTCGGCCACCATCGCGCCGTGCAGGCCGAGCAGGACGCCATCGAGCGGCAGTGCGGCCTCGACCTGGCCGATGATCTCGTCGCGCATGGTCTCGTAGGCGCGCCGGCTGGTCGTGCCGGCGGGCGCGGCGCCGAAGCAGCTTCCCTCGATCAGCGTGAAGCCTTCGTCCTGCGCACGGCGGCGCGCGACCCAGAGCGGCGCCGTGCCGAACAGCGGGACGTCCGCCGGATGCTCGCCAGGGCGCAGGTACACGCCGGCCTTGTAGTCGTCGAGCGACGTCAGCAGGGGCGAGAAGGTGTTGGTTTCGGTGG
>CAIQMJ010001222.1 GCA_903872875.1 uncultured Variovorax sp. | reverse complement strand
GGTGCTGCCCTACCCCGACTACGGCGTGAAGCTCTACGGCAACGTGATCATCGCGTCGCCGAAGCTGATCAAGGAGAACCCGGCGGCCGTGAAGGCGTTCCTGTCGGCCTTTGCCAAGGGCACCAAGGAAGTCCTCGCCAACCCGGCGGCGGCCATCGAGTCGGTCAAGGCGCGCGACGGCATCATCGATTCGAAGCTCGAGACGCGCCGCCTGCAGATGGCCATCGACACGGTGATCAACAGCCCCGACGCTCGCGCCGAAGGCTTCGGTGCGATCAATCCGGCGCGCCTCTCGCTGATGGCCTCTCAGGTGTCCGACGCCTTCAACACCAAGACCCGCGTGAGCGCCGACGCAGTCTGGAACGGCACGATGCTGCCACCCGCGGCCGAACTCAACGTGCTTAAGAAGTAATGACCGGCGCACTGGGCAGCGACGCGCCCTTCGTCGATTTCCAGGACGTCTGGCTCGCCTACAACGAACAGCTGCTGCGCGAGAACCACTTCGCGGTCGAGGCGATCGACCTGAAGGTCAAGCGCGGCGAATTCATCGCCATCGTCGGGCCTTCGGGCTGCGGCAAGTCGACCTTCATGAAGCTCACGACCGGGCTGAAGATGCCGTCGATGGGCAGGATCTGCATCGACGGGCTGCCGGTCACGGGGCCACTGAAGATCTCGGGCATGGCCTTCCAGGCGCCGTCGCTGCTGCCGTGGCGGACCACGGTCGACAACGTGCTGCTGCCGCTGGAGATCGTCGAGCCCTACCGCAGCAGCTTCCGCGAGAAGCGCAAGGAATACGAAGAACGCGCGCGACGGCTGCTGCAGAAGGTCGGCCTGGGCGGCTACGAGGACAAGTTCCCGTGGCAGCTTTCGGGCGGCATGCAGCAGCGCGCGAGCATCTGCCGCGCGCTGATCCACGAGCCGAAGATGCTGCTGCTCGACGAGCCGTTCGGCGCGCTCGACGCCTTCACCCGCGAAGAGCTCTGGTGCATCCTGCGCGACCTCTGGACCGAGCAGCAGTTCAACGTGATCCTGGTCACGCACGACCTGCGCGAGTCGGCGTTCCTTGCCGACACCGTGTACGTGATGAGCAAGTCGCCCGGCCGCTTCGTGGTCAAGCGCGAGATCGATCTGCCGCGCCCGCGCGAACTCGAGCTGACTTACACCAAGGAGTTCACCGACATCGTGCTGGAGCTGCGCAGCCACATCGGCGCTATACGCGGAGGTGCAGGCAATACCGGTATCAGTGCGCCGCAGACGTCTGCGGCGATATCGCACTGAGACCCCCATGCAGAACAACAAGCAAATCGAACGCTGGTCCCCCTGGCTGCTGCTGGTCGCGGTGATCATGCTGTGGCAGATCATCTGCTCGGCCTTCGAGGTTTCAGACTTCATCTTCCCGAGCCCGTGGCGCATCTGGACGCAGTTCTGGGAGTTCAAGCTCATCATCGCCGGCCATGCCTGGCGCACCTTCTGGGTCACGATGGCGGGCTTCGGCCTGGCGATCGTGGTCGGCGTGCTGCTCGGCTTCGTGATCGGCAGCTCGCGCCTCGCCTATGCGGCGATGTACCCGCTGATGACGGCCTTCAACGCGCTGCCCAAGGCGGCCTTCGTGCCGATCCTGGTGGTGTGGTTCGGCATCGGCGCGGGCCCGGCCATCCTCACCGCCTTCCTGATCAGCTTCTTCCCGATCATGGTGAACATCGCGACCGGCCTCGCCACGCTCGAGCCCGAGCTGGAGGACGTGCTGCGCGTGCTGGGCGCCAAGCGCTGGGACGTGCTGATGAAGATCGGCCTGCCGCGCTCCATGCCCTACTTCTATGCATCGCTCAAGGTCGCGATCACGCTGGCCTTCGTCGGCACCACCGTGTCGGAAATGACGGCAGCCAACGAGGGCATCGGCTACCTGCTGATCTCCGCCGGTTCCGCCATGCAGATGGGCCTGGCCTTCGCCGGACTGATGGTGGTCGGCGCGATGGCGATGGTGATGTACGAGATCTTCAGCGCCATCGAGAAGCACACGACCGGCTGGGCGCACCGCGGTTCGCAGAACAGTTGACCCCCGAACAGCAACTGAAGGCGCTGCGCCGTGCCGACGCGGTCGCACGGCGCGCGATGGCGATGGGGCGGCATCCCTTCGGCGCCCTGCTGCTCGCGCCCGACGGCGAAACCGTGCTGGCCGAGCAGGGCAACATCGATACGGTGAACCATGCCGAGTCGACCCTCGCGCGCACGGCGGCCGCCAACTATCCGGGCGAATACCTCGCCCGCTGCACGCTGGCCACCACCTTCGCGCCCAGCGCCATGTGCGCCGGCACGATCTACTGGGCAGGCATCGGGCGCGTGCTCTACGGCGCCGAAGAAACGTCCCTGCTTGCGCTCACAGGCGACCACCCGGAGAACCCGACGCTGTCGCTGCCCTGCCGGGATGTGCTGGCACGCGGGCAGCGACAGGTCGAAGTGATCGGCCCCGTCAGCGAAGTCGAAGAAGAAATGATCGAGACCCACAAGGGCTTCTGGCAATCACGCTAGCCCACGCCCGCGTGGCCGCCGCGCCTGGCTCGGATCAGTACTTCTTGTTGAAGTTCGCGCGAATGCGCTCGGCCAGGTAGTCGCCGGCCGTGATCGCCGGGTACTTGCCCGACGGCGACTCGATGAGCGCATCGGTGTTGGCCTGGCAGAAGAAGGCCAGGCTGTAGCGCGGCCCCATGTAGTCGCCGGGCAGCGGGTTCTTCACACGATGGAAGTTGCTGGGCAGCGCATCGTCGCTCCAGCGCATGAGCATGTCGCCGATGTTGCAGGTGATGTAGTCCTCCTCGGGCGGGATGGAAGTCCATGCCTGCGCGTCCATCTCCTTGCCCGGACAGACCTGCAGGCCGCCCTGGCCCTGGCGCTGGTAAAGCAGCGTGAGGCAGTCGAAGTCGGTGTGCGCACCGGCGCGCCACAGGCCCAGGTTGCCCTGCGCCTCCGGCGGAATCGCGTAGTAGTGGAGCATGCGCAGCGTGCTCTGGTACGTCTCGGACGACGGCTCGTGCGCCCGCGTGAAGAACTCGCGGTCGAAACCCAGCTTGTCGGCAAAGCACGAGAGCACGCGCATGCCGACGGCCCAGCTGGCCTGCTCGAAGGCCAGCATCGTGGACTTGAAGCCCGGCAGTTCCTCGTCGCTCGGATACAGGCCCGCCATGCGCGGCCGGGTGATCTGGTAGCTCTCCTTCTGATCGGCGGTGCCCGTGGACGGCCGCACCTGCGCACGGCTTTCCCAGCCAGCGTTTCTCGCCAGCGGATACCGGGCCTTCACGCTGTCGGGCAGCGCGAAGAACTTCTCGCTCATCGCAAAGGCCTCGCGCATCTGCGCGAGCGGCACGCCGTGGTTCTTGAGCTGGAAGAAGCCGACGTCGACGGACGCATCCCATAGCTGGTCGGCGATGTCGGCGCGGCGGCTCTCGAAATCGGCGAGATCGATGACGCGGATCTCGCGGTCGTTGGTTTCCGAACCCATCGCGCCCATGCGCGATTCCTTCTGCAGTTCGGCCATGCCGTAGGTGGCGGTGTTCATGTGGGTTGCTCCTGGCAAAGAGGTTGTGACGGGGACGTCGGACACAGGACCGCGCCGGTTGCCGGAGGCTTGCAGGAGGGATGCCAAGAGAGCACGGGATGTGGCTGACTTGCACGACTCCTGAAGACCTCGCGGCGGGCGCGAGCCTCAAGAGCAATTCCCGGGCGACCTGTCGAAAGGCCGATGAACGCTTCTACTCTCGGCCCGGATTAGAACAAAGCCGGCGGGGGGCTGGCAAGCGGTGCGGACCAGAAACCACGGCGCCAGCATAGGCGGACCACCACCTTCCGTGCGGCACGTTGGTGCGTGCGGAGGGCTGGCCGGCCTGGCATGGAACCTGCAAAAACCGGGCACGGAGTAGAAGCGTTCAGCAGCGGCCACCGGGCCGATGCCCGGAAATTGCTCTGGGATTTACGGTGCCCCACGACGTGGGTACCGCATGAGCGGTGCTGTCCGCGGCACCACGGACCCGACATGCTTCCACCAAGGAGTGCTTCCATGCAACGCCGTTCCCTCCTGCGCGCCGCTGGCGCCGCCACTGCCCTCGCCGCCACACCCTTCGTTCGTGCGCAGGGCTCGCTCAAGCCCTTCAAGTTCAACCTCGGCTGGAAGATCGAGGCCACGGCGGCCGGCTTCCTGCTCGCGCACCAGCGTGGCTACTACAAGGATGCCGGCCTCGACGTCGCGATCGACACCGGCAACGGCTCGGCCGCGGCGATCAGCCTGGTCGGCAGCGGCGCCTACGACTGTGCGTCAGCCGACCTCGCGACCATGGTCGAGTTCAACGTCAACAACCCGAGCGCCGGCCTCCGGGCGGTCGCCATCCAGTACGACCTGAACCCGAACGCGATCCTGGTGCGCAAGGGTGGCCCGATCGCCAGGCCGTCGGACCTCGCGGGCAAGACCATCCTGGGCCAGCCCTTCAACGCCTCGCGCAAGCTGTTCCCGGCCTTCGCCAAGGCCCAGGGCTTCGATCCTTCCGGCGTGAAGTGGGAGAACGTGACGCCCGACATCGGCGACACCCGCTTCGTGAAGGGCGACTTCGACGCGGCGGCGTACTTCTACTTCACCGGCCTGCTGAACCTCAAGGCGCGCGGCATGGGCCCCGAGATGATCACGATGTTCCGCTTCTCCGACTACGGCATGAAGTCGTACGGCAACGGCCTGGTCGCCAACGCGAAGAGCATGGAAAACGCGGCTGCGATGACGGCCTTCGTCAAGGCGACGACACGCGGCTGGATCGACGTGATCGCCGACGTCAGGGCCGGCGCTGCGGCCGTCAAGGCGCGCGAGCCGCTAGCCAACGAGGAGATCGAATTCGAGCGCCTGCAGCTGGTGGTCGACGGTTCCATGAAGACGGCCGAGACGCGCGCCAACGGCTGGGGCGCGGCCACACCAGCACGCCTGCAGGCGACCATCGACGAGACCGTCGGCGCCTTCGGCCTGAAGAGCAGCCCCGCGGTCGCGGACATCTGGACCGACCGCTTCCTGCCGTCCGCAACCGATCGCAAGCTGAAGGCATGAGCGCCGCAGCCCGCAGGGCGGAGCTTGCCCAATGAGCGCCGCCATCCCCATCATCGACCTGCACGATGCGCTGCAGCCGGGCGCGGCACGCAGCGCCGAGGTCGCCGCGCAGTTGCGCGAGGCCGCCACCTCGTCCGGCTTCTTCTATGTACGCCACCACGGCATCGAACCCGCGCTGGTGCAACGACAGTTCGCGCTGACGCGTGCGCTGCTCGACCTGCCGGCCGCAACGCGTGAGGCGCTGTCGATGCGCCACTCGCCGACGATGCGCGGATTCGAGAACCTCGGCGAGCAGACGCTCGACGCCGCCACCAGGCCCGACCTGAAGGAGAGCTTCTACTGCGGCATGGACTATCCGGCCGACCACCCGTACGTGCTCGCCGGCTACCAGACCTATGGCCACAACCAGTGGCCGCAGGAACTGCCCGAGGCGCCGGCGCAATGCGAGACCTACATCCGCGCGATGCTGAATCTGTCGCAGCGGCTGATGCAGCTGATGGCGCTGTCGCTCGACCTGCCCGAGCGCTACTTCGACCACACGGCGGAGAGCCCGATGGTCACGCTGCGGATGGTGCGCTACCCGGCCCATCCGGCCGGCGCGGACGAGCGCACCTTCGGCGCGGGCGCACACACCGACTGGGGCGCGCTGACCATCCTCGCGCAGGACGCGCATGGCGGCCTGGAAGTCTGCATGCCCGACGGCAGCTGGGTGCCGGCCACGCCGGTCGAAGGCTGCTTCGTGGTCAACCTCGGCGACATGATCCCGCGCTGGACCAACGGCCGCTATCACTCCAACCCGCACCGCGTGCGCAACCTGCATTCGGGCGGCGCGCCGCGCCATTCGATCCCGTTCTTCTACGAGCCCGACTACTTCGCGCGGATCGAACCGGTACCGGGCACGGTGGCGCCAGGTGAAGCGCCGCGCTTCGCAGCCTGCACCGCGGGCGAGCACCTGCGCGAGATGTACCGCTGAACCTACGGATTGAACTGAGCCCGCCCCGTCTCTCGCGCGCTGCTCAGGCCCAGACGGTTTCGATCTCGGTCGTCACCTCGGTCATCAGCCGGTGGATCGGGCACTTGCCGGCCACGCGCAGCAGTTCGGCACGCTGCGCCTCGTCCAGATTGCCGGTGACGTGCAGCGAGGCCTTCAGGCGGTAGACGCCCTTGCGCTCCTCGCCGTCGTCGCGATCGACCGTGACCTGGATGTCCTCCACCGGCATGTTGCGGCGGCGCGCATAGAGCAGCATCGTGAGCGCCTTGCAGGCACCCAGTGCCGCATCGTAGAGGTCGTGCGGCGACGGGCCGGCACCATCGCCGCCGCCCGCGAGCGAGGCATCGACCGGGAAGTCGACGTCGCCGATGTGGACCGTGTGCGTGACGCCGGTCGTGCCGTTGCGCCGGATCGAAATGCTCATGCGAGATCCTTGTGTGTATGTGCGTGAAGGGGAAGGTCAGCCGGCGCCGCCGTAGCGCTCGGTACGGATCGCCGCCGCGGGCACCTGCGCTGCGAGCAGTCCGCCCGCCACTGCCTCGACGAAGCGGTTGGCGCCGCAGACATAGGCATGGCGCGGCGCATGACCCCAGCGCTGCAGGATGTCGAGCAGCGCGGCGTCGTCGAGGCGCCGGTCCAGATCGCCCGGGCGCTGCCCAATACCGCGCGTCGTGGCGGCGATGAAGGTGAACTCGGGCACGCGCGCCTGCAGGGCGATCAGCTCGTCGCGAAAGGCCAGTTCGTCCCAGGTGCGCGCCGAATACACCAGCAGCAGCGGCGTCGACGGCGAGCGCTGCCAGTCCCGCACCATCGC
>CAIQMJ010001221.1 GCA_903872875.1 uncultured Variovorax sp. | reverse complement strand
GTAGCTTTCGATCGCGGCATCGAGGTCAGCGGTCTTGCCGCGCAGATTGGCGCGCAGCTTGCCCCCCTCGAAGATCGGCAGGCGCACCGCCGGGCCGACGCCCCACTGCTGGCTGCCGGACTTGAGCAGGTTGTCGATGCCGATGCTCTGGAAACCCGCAAAGGCCACCAGATTCACGTTGGGATAGAACAGCGTCTTGGCGTTCCGGACATCGCCTGCGGCGGCCTCCACGCGCCAACGCGCAGCAGCGATGTCTGCGCGGCGGCCGAGCAGATCGACGGGAATGGTCGCCTGCAACGCCATGCCGTGAACCTTGGCGAGCGCAGGCGGCGTCATCGATTGCGTCGCACCCGGCTGACCGACCAGCGCGTCGAGTGCATGCTGTGCCAGCGCAACCTGCTCGTTGAGCGCTTCGATCTGCTGGCGCGCTTCGGGCAGGCCACCCTCGCTCTGGCGCAACTCCAGCCGCGTGTCGAGGCCGGCCGATACACGATCGCGCACCAGCTTCAGCGTCTCATCGCGCTGAGCGAGCGTGCGCTTGGCGACGACGAGTTGCTCCGACAGGCGCGCCCACTGGAAGTAGTTGCGCGCGACGTTGCTGGCCAGCAGCACACGAGCCGCGTCCAGATCCGCCGCCGCTGCGTTCGCCGCACCGATGGTCGCTTCGAGCGCGGCCTTGTTCTTCCCGAAGAAATCGATTTCCCAGCTGCCGTTGAGCTGCAGGGTGCCGATGTCCTGCACCGAGCCGCCGAGCGGCGACGGGTAGATGTAGTTGCCGCTGAATTTCTGGCGCGTCATGTCGAGCGAGCCGTTCAGTTGCGGCTTGTCGGCCGCTTCTGCCGCAGATGTCGCTGCCTGTGCGCGCTGCAGTCGCGCCTGGGCGATACGCAGGTTGGGACTGCCGGCCGTCGCCTGATCGACCAGCGCATCGAGCTGCGGATCATCGAAGCCGCGCCACCATTGGGCGTCGACCGCCGGGACGGCTGCACCGGGCGCGGCGTTCAGGCCAAGCGAATCGGCCTCGCGCAGCTTGGCTTGCGGCGCAACGTTGCCCATGTCGGCGCAGCCCGCGAGGGCGAAGGCGAGCACGGCGGCCGCGATGGCCGTGCCCGGTCCGGGCATGTGTTCGGGAAGGAATCGGATCATTTTTTTTCTCCACGGGCGGCAAGCGCCTGGGCGTTGTCAAGAATGCGGCGCAGGTAGCTTTTCAGCTGTTCCCACTCTTCGTTGCTGAAACCGGCCAGGTGCTCGTTCTGCACGCGGCTGAGGACATGGGGCACTTCCCTCGCGGCGGTGCGGCCCTCCTCGGTCAATTCGATATGGACGACGCGGCGATCCTCCAGGGAGCGGACCCGGCGGCACAGGCCCTTCGCCTCGAGCCGATCGAGCAGACGCGTCATCGCGCCGGTGTCCAGAAGGCATTCGCGTGCCAGCTCGGCAACCGTCGTCGCCTTGCCGGTGTGGATCTTGTAGAGCGGCACCCACTGCGGATAGGTCGGGCTGCCGGGATCGCAGATCTGCATTTCGATCGACTGCGCAACGGCAGCCATGATGCGCCGCATCATGTACCCGATGCTTTCGTCGGCGTTGTAATCCTCCGCCCGGTAAAAGCACCGCACCTCCGGCGCCGGGCCATCGGGCGTCGCGTCAGCTGTGTTGGCGTCGTTTTGCATGGGGCGAGATATTAGTTGCTTAGGCAATAATTGTCAAGGCTGCCTTTGTAGCGGCAAGCTTCCGCTCGCTAGAATCGGCAGATGGCTGTCTCTGCTCCGGTTTCCCTTTCGTCCACCGCATCGCCGATGCCTGCCAAGGGCTCTCCACGGTCGCTTTCGGGGCTGTTGCCGTTCCTGCTGCCTTATCGCTGGCAAATCGGCATGGCCGGCGTCTTCCTGGTGTTGGCGGCCATTTCGACGCTGGTGTTCCCGCTGGCGCTGCGCAGCCTCATCGACGGCGGGCTGGTTTCGGCCGACAAGGGCGCGCAGACGATGGCGTTGCGGGATCACTTCTTCGCGCTGTTCGGGGTCGCGGTGGCCTTGGGACTCTTTTCGGCGGGGCGCTTCTATACGGTGAGCTGGCTCGGCGAGCGCATCACGGCGAACCTGCGCAATGCGGTCTATGCACGCGTGCTGCGCCAGAGCCCGGCCTTTTTCGAGACCACCCAGACCGGCGAAGTGCTATCGCGCCTGACGGCCGACACGACGCTGGTGCAGACCGTCGTCGGTTCGTCCTTGAGCATGGGATTGCGCAATGCGGTGATGGGAATCGGTG
>CAIQMJ010001220.1 GCA_903872875.1 uncultured Variovorax sp. | reverse complement strand
GGACGTTTGTTGTCAATCCCCCGCGCCTCCGTGACAATTGGTAATTGCCTATGAACTTTCCAGAAACACCCCTCGGCTATTACGAACGAACCTCCTGCTCGGTCCAATGGCTGGAGTTCAACCGGGCTCTTGCCGCCGAACTGAGTTCCGGGTTACCGCCGCAAGAAGTTCGGCAGTTGTTTTCCCGTATCGGCGCACAGGTTGCCACCGCTTTGCCGGTCGACCGTTGCGATTCCGTCGCGGAACTTCAGGCCGGCTTCAATTCCCGATGGGAAAGCATTTCGTGGGGCTTCAGCAACCTGCGGGAAGAGGCCGACTATCTGGAAATCACCCACGCCTGCAGCCCGTTTGCCATGGCCTTCGGCCCGGTATCGACAGACTGGGCTGGCGGCTTCTTCGAAGGTGCCTACCAGACATGGTTTGTGTCGCAAGGCATTCCTGTCGGCCTGCAGGTTCGTGTCGAAGCCTCCAGCGCTGCCGATTCCCGGCAAATCGTCTTGAAATTGGGCAAGCAGCCATGAGTGCGGCGCCAAGTCGCATCAAGCGGAATTCCGCCGCCGTGCGGAGTGAAAAGGGTTCCAATGAGTGACAACGGACGCGGGAGCGAGGACATTGCGGGGCTGTTCCGCAAGTTTGGCGGCGATGTCAAGGGCTACCGTGAATTTGCCACGGAACCCCAGATGCACGAGCCAGCACCAGCGTGGCGTCTGGTGTCGGGTGCCCGTGCGGGTGCCGCAACAACCCCACCTGCACCTGTCGCAACCGTGCCGGCTCCAGCGCCCATACCCATACCGTCCGCACCCGCTGTCGCAGCGCCGGTGGCTGCAGCAGCACCCCTGAAGTCGTTGTTCGTGCGGCCAGCGCCCGCCACTGCGGCGGCCTCGCCCGCGCCTGCCGTCGCACTGCAACCGGTTGTCCCGGCCATCACGGCTCCCGCGCAGACGCCCAAGCCGAGTCCACTGACAGGATTGGCCGATGGGGAGATGCCGCTGCCCTCCACTCACTTCATCCCTGCCCCGGCACCTGCAGTACGCCAGTTGGACATCCTGTTCGCTCGGCTTGACGGGGAGCCGCCTCCGCCAGCCCCAGAATCCAGCGGCAGCGGGCTGCTATCCCGCTGGCGCAGGCCTTCCTGACGATGCACGTCATTGCCGTCATTGCGGCCAAGGGAGGCGTTGGGAAGACGACGGTGACTGCCAATCTGTGCACCACCCTGGCTGAGGCCGGGCATCAGGTGCTGGCGATCGACATGGACCCGCAGAATGCACTGCGCTTCCACCTCTCGAACGACATCCAGGCCTGTGAATCGGGGCTGGCCAGTGCCCTCACGGGCGAACGCAGCTGGACGGAAGTCATCCAGCCCGGCCGCGCTGGCGCACTGTTGCTGCCCTTCGGCACGGTGGACGATCAGCACCAGATCGAACTCGAACAGTTTCTCGCCGCATCGCCCACATGGCTCGGCGACACGCTGGCGAGCTTCGCCCTGCCTCCCCACACCATCGTGTTGATCGATACGCCACCCGGCCCGTCCGTCTACCTCCAGCAGACGCTGCGTGTGACGAATTTCAATGTCGTGACGATGCTGCCTGACGCAGGTTCGTTCGCGACTTTGCCGATCACCAATCGGATGATTGAGAAATATTGCACACCGCGGACAGATTTTTTCGGCAACGGTTATCTCGTAAATCAAGTGGATCCGGGCAAGAGACTGAACCGCGACATACTCGACGCGCTACGTACTGACCTGGGCTCGCAGATGCTGGGCGTCGTTCACCAGGACCAGGCCGTGAGCGAGGCGTTGGCATCTGCCCTGACCGTGCGCTCCTATGCACCCTACTCCCAAGCCGCACAGGATTTTTCCGAATGCACCCAGGTGCTGCTGCAGCGGCTGTCGGTGCCTGCACGCACCGATGCCCCGGCAACCGACTTGAGCTCCGCCACGCCTACCGATTGACGCCATGAAGAACCCTGCATCGTTGCGCTCCGTTCCGAGCCGATTGGTCGACCTGCTGGGTGCCCAGCCTTTCCGGGCCATCGCCTGGGTCCTGACGCTGGGCATCGTTGGAGTGCTGATCATCACGCCGATGACACTGCAACAGCAGTTGATCCTGTCGATCGGCATCCTGGTCGCAGCGATCCTGGTGAACCGTACGAAGGGGAAGCTCGGCACACTCGTGCTGATCTTCCTCTCGGTGATCGTTTCGTCGCGCTACATGTACTGGCGCATCACCGAAACGATGTTCATGGACAACCTGCTCGACCTCGTGCTGGGCTTCGGCCTGCTGGTCGCGGAGGTCTACGCTTTCGTCGTGCTGCTGCTGGGTTACGTTCAGACTGCCTGGCCGCTGGAGCGCAAGCCGGCGCCATTGCCCGAGGACTCGAGTACCTGGCCGACCGTCGATCTGTTCATCCCGACCTACAACGAGTCGCTGTCGGTGGTGCGTTCGACGGTGCTGGCCTCGCAGTCGATCGACTGGCCACAGGACAAGCTCAAGATCTACGTGCTCGACGATGGCCGGCGCCCTGAATTCCGCGAGTTCTGCGAGCAGGTCGGCGTGATCCACGTCACGCGCGACAACAACCGCCACGCGAAGGCCGGCAACATCAATGCCGCGCTGAAGAACACGAGCGCGGAATTCGTCGCGATCTTCGATTGCGACCACATCCCGACACGCTCCTTCCTGCAGATCACCATGGGTCTGTTCAAGGACCCCAAGCTGGCGATGGTCCAGACGCCCCACTACTTCTTCTCGGCCGATCCATTCGAGAAGAACCTGGACACCTTCGGCACCGTTCCCAATGAAGGCGAACTGTTCTATGGCCTGATCCAGGACGGCAACGACCTCTGGAATGCGACCTTCTTCTGCGGCTCGTGTGCAGTGCTCCGCCGCACGATGGTGGAAGAAGTCGGCGGCATCGCGGTCGAGACCGTGACCGAAGACGCCCACACCGCGCTGAAACTGCACCGCCTGGGTTACAGCACGGCGTATCTGGCGCTCCCGCAGGCTGCCGGCCTGGCCACCGAAAGCCTTTCCGGCCACGTGGGCCAACGCATCCGCTGGGCGCGTGGCATGGCGCAGATCTTCCGGGTCGACAACCCGCTGTTCGGACGCGGGCTCCAGTGGCCGCAACGGCTGTGCTACGTCAACGCAATG
>CAIQMJ010001219.1 GCA_903872875.1 uncultured Variovorax sp. | reverse complement strand
GCGCTGCGCAGGATCGAGCCGACGTTGCCTGCATCCTGCAGACGATCGAGCACGACCGTCGGCGCGCAAGGCAACAGGTCGGGACGGATCGGCAAATGGAGCACGAAGCCCATCGGTGCGGGCGACTCGAGCCCACTGACGCCCGCCATCAACGCATCGTCGACGATGGCGATCTTGTCGGCCGCGTCTGTCCACTCGAAGCGCGAGGAAGCCCAGAACGACGTCGAGAAGAGCGCCAGTGCGGGCCGCACGCCGCGTTGGCGCGCCGCCCGGCAGAGGTGATCGCCCTCGAGCCAGATCCGCCCGAGCTTCCGATAGGCACCAGGGTCTTGCGACAGCTTGCGCAGGTCCTTCAGCAGCGGGTTGTCCCGGGACTGGATCTGCGTCGTATGGGACTCACTCACGACTGCACCCAGACCTCACGCTGCGCGCCTGGGTCGACGATCGCCATCGTCATGTCGATCGATGGCACCATGACCGTCGAAGCCGCGGGCTGCGCGGCCGCCCGCGCGAGTGCCGCCGCGACTGGACTGAACGACCGACGGTGGTGATGGCACGCACCATGACGCAACAACGCCTCCAGATGCTCCGGCGTTCCGTAGCCCTTGTGGCCGGCAAAACCGTATTGCGGAAACTCCGCATGGAGTTGCTCGCACAGCTTGTCTCTGTGCACCTTGGCGATGATGGACGCGGCTGAGATCGCCTTGACCCGCGCGTCGCCCTTGACGATCGCCTCGGCCAGAACGTCGAGCGTAGGCAGCCGATTGCCGTCGACCAGCACCTTCGCGGGTCTCAATCGCAGGCCTTCCACTGCACGCCGCATGGCGAGCATCGTCGCCTGCAGGATGTTGTGGGTGTCGATCTCCTCGACGCTGGCTTGTGCGATCGAGCAGCACAGCGCCTTGGCCAGAATCTGCTCGCTGAGGCGCTCGCGCTGCAGAGCGGTCAGCGTCTTGGAATCGGCAAGGCCGCGGATCGGCCGCTTGTCGTCCAGGATGACTGCCGCGGCCACGACCGGCCCGGCCAGCGGGCCGCGGCCGGCTTCGTCCACGCCAGCCAGCAGGCCCGGCGCATCCCAGACCAGAGCGGCTTGCTCAGCCTTCAAGAACTTTTTGGATCGCATCGGCACACAGTGTCGGCGTATCGCGCAGCAATTCGGCATGCAGCGCTGTAAATCGTTGTTGCAGCGCCTGGACTTTCTCCGGCTGCGCCAACCAGGCCAGCGTGGCGTCGGCCAGGGCTTCGGGCGATGCGGCCTCCTGCAACAGTTCCGGCACCACGAAATCGCGGCACAGGATGTTCGGCAAGCCGACCCACGGCTGCAGTTGCTGGCGGTGCATCAGGTGCCAGGACACCCGATTCATGTTGTAAGCGATCACCATGGGCCGCTTGAACAATGCGGCTTCGAGCGTCGCCGTGCCGCTGGCGATCAACGTGGCATCGCATGCGGCGAGTGCAGCGTGCGACTGGCCGTCGAGCAACAGGACGCGGCCGTCCATGCCGCTCGCCTTCAGCAACTGTTCGACTTCGGCACGCAGGCTCGGGATCACCGGCGCAACGAAGCGAATGCCCGGCTGTTGCCCGGCCATCAGCGCAGCAGCCTGAAAGAAGCGCGCCGCGAGGTAACGAACCTCGGAGCGCCGGCTGCCGGGGAGCAGGGCAATGATCGGCGCATCGCCGTCGAGCCCCAGGCGTGCGCGTGCAGCGTCTCGGTCAGGTGCCATCGGAATCACGTTGGCGAGCGGATGTCCGACATAGCTCGCGGCAACGCCCTGCTCGGCCAGCAACGCGGGCTCGAACGGGAAGATGCACAGCACATGGTCGGCCGCGGCGCGGATCTTGTCGATGCGATCCGCACGCCACGCCCAGATCGAGGGACAGACGAAATGCACCGTCTTGATGCCGCGCCCGCGCAGGTCGCTTTCGAGATCGAGATTGAAATCCGGCGCATCGACGCCGATGAACAACGCCGGCCATTCGCGCAGCAGGCGGGCCTTGAGCTGACGCCGGATGCCCGCGATCTCGGCATAGTGCCGCAGCACTTCGATGTAGCCCCGCACCGCCAACTTCTCCTGCGGCCACCAGCTTTCGAAGCCGCGGGCGAGCATCTGCGGGCCGCCGATGCCGACCGCTTTCATTTCCGGCCAGCGGGCCTGCAGGCCATCGAGCAGCAACCCGGCCAACAGATCACCCGATGGTTCTCCGGCGACCAGTGAAAACTGCCGCTGTGTGTCTGACATCGGCGGCTCAGCGGGCAATGCCGCGCGTGGAGTTCGAGAGGAAATCGCTCATCGTCGCCACATCGGCCGCAGCCTCGGGCACATCGGCACCGAGTGCGTCGATCGCGCGACGCGCCTCGTCGAGCGTGCTGCCCTGACGGTAAAGCAGCTTGTGCATCTGCTTCACTGCGGCGATGCGTGCCGGAGAGAAGTCACGCCGCCGCAAGCCGACGACATTGAAGCCTCGCACCGCCAGCGGATTGCCGTCGACGAGCATGTAAGGAGGGACGTCCTGGCTCACTGCGCTGGCAAAACCGACCATCGCATGTGCACCGATCGACACGAACTGGTGAATGCCGGTCAGGCCGCCGACGGTGACCCAATCGGCCAGATGCACATGTCCTGCCAGCGTCGTGTTGTTGGCCAGCGTGGTGTGGTTGTCGACGCGGCAGTCGTGGGCGATGTGGGTGTACGCCATGATCCAGTTGTCGTCGCCGACGCGCGTCACGCCACCCGCCCCAGGCACGCCCAGGTTGAATGTGCAGAACTCTCGGATCGTGTTGCGGTCGCCGATCAGCAATTCCGTCGGTTCGCCCGCGTACTTCTTGTCCTGCGGTACGGCACCGAGCGAGGCGAACTGGAAGATCCTGTTGTCCTTGCCGATGGTCGTGCGACCTTCGATCACGCAATGGGCTCCGACCGTCGTTCCCGCGCCGATCTTCACGTGCGGGCCGATCACCGCGTACGGGCCCACACTCACCGAGCCATCGAGCTGTGCGGCAGGGTCGACGATGGCCGTGGAATGAACCTGTGTCATGCCTGGCCGGGCTTCAGCTGATCTGGCGCATGGCGCACATCAAGGTCGCCTCGCAAGCAAGTTCCGGCCCGACCAGCGCGCGGCCCTTGAACTTCGAGATCCCGGCCTTCATGCGCTCGATCTCGACTTCCAGCGTCAATTGGTCACCGGGCTCGACCGGCCGCTTGAATCGCGCACCATCGATCGCGGCAAAGTAGTAGACGGTGTTGTCGTCCGGCACGATGTCCAGCGAATGAAACGACAACAGTGCAGCCGCCTGTGCCATCGCTTCGAGCATCAGCACGCCCGGCATGACCGGACGGTGCGGGAAGTGGCCG
>CAIQMJ010001218.1 GCA_903872875.1 uncultured Variovorax sp. | reverse complement strand
GTCAAGGTGGTGCTCTAACCAACTGAGCTACGCGCCTGGATATTTATCCGAGACCAAGATTATAGCACGCTGAAAGCACCCTCTTTCATTTCCTTCTTGCAGATCGCACGCCAGGCACCGCAGCAACGACGCTCAGTACCTGAATCAACCGCGCGGCGTCTGCGATTTCAACCGTGAAGGTCATCCACGCGGTGCCCTTCACAGACTGCGTCTGGACACCGATGACATTCATCTTCTCCCGCGCAAAGACATCAGAGATATCTCGCAACAGCCCCTGGCGATCCGCTGCCTCTACGGCAACGTCGACCGCATAGACCGAGCCTTCGTCCTTCTGCGCCCGACCCCATTCGACGTCGATGACCCTCTCGGCACTGTGCACAGCCATCGTTCGGAAGTTGCTGCAATCGGCACGGTGAACGCTCACGCCGTGCCCACGCGTAACGAAGCCGGAGATGGCATCGGGTGGCGCCGGCTTGCAGCACTTCGCCAATTGCGTCATCAGCGACGACACGCCGACGACCAGGACGCCCCCCTTGCCGGATTTCTCGCTCGCACGCGGCTTTCTGATGAGCACGCCGTCGTCCGGATTCGGCGCGGGTTCGGGCGGGCGCAAAAGCGTCTCGATGCTGCGCAGCGAGAACTCATCTTTACCAACGACTTCGAACAGGTTCTCGGCAGATTTGAAGCCCAATTGCGATGCCAGGTCTTCCAGCCGTGTCGATGTCTTTCCCTCGCGCTGCAACAGTTTCTCGACCGCTTCGCGCCCCTTGGCAACGGTCTCATGCGTGATCTGCGCATTGAACCAGGCCCGCACCTTGGCGCGCGCGCGGTGGCTTGCAAGATAGCCGAGATCGGCGTTGAGCCAATCACGCGATGGGCCGCCCTCTTTCGCCGCGATGATTTCCACCGTCTGCCCGTTTTGAAGTGGCGTATTCAGCGGGACCATCACGCCGTCGATGCGCGCACCGCGGCAGCGATGGCCCAGGCTCGTGTGCACGGTGTAGGCGAAATCGACCGCCGTCGCGCCTTGCGGCAGCTCGACGATCGCGGCGTCGGGCGTGAGCACATAGATCCGGTCGTCGAACAGTCCCTCGCCGCGCGGGCCACCGGACAGATCGCGCTCCCAGGCCAGCAACTGCCGGAGCACCGCAATCTTCGCGTCGTACTCGCCACTGGCCCAGACGCCGGCGTAGCCCTTGGGGCCGGCCTCCTTGTAGGCCCAATGTGCCGCCACGCCGTGCTCCGCGTGATCGTGCATCTCCTCGGTCCGGATCTGGATCTCTATCGGCTTGCCCGCCTTGCCGTCGACCACTTTGCGCACCACTGTATGGAGCGATTGGTAGCCGTTCGGCTTCGGTCGTGCGATGTAGTCGTCGAACTCCTCGTCGATCGGCTGGAAGTGCGAATGCACCCACGCCAGCGCAGCGTAGCAGTCCTTCACGTCCGGCACCACGACGCGCAACGCCAGGATGTCGAACACCTGCGCGAAATCGAGCGACTTGCCGCGCATCTTCTTGACGATGCTGTAGATGTGTTTGGGGCGCCCTAGC
>CAIQMJ010001217.1 GCA_903872875.1 uncultured Variovorax sp. | reverse complement strand
GTTGAAGGCCGATTCGCTGAGTGCGCACATACCGGTGGTCTTCATGACCGGGCTCACCGAGACCGGGCACATCCTCGCCGGCTTTCGGGCCGGCGGGGTCGACTATCTCACCAAGCCGCTGAATCCGCCCGAGGTGTTGGCGCGCATTGCCGCGCATGTGCGCAATGCGCGGCAGATGGCGAGCGCGAGAGAAGCGGTCGATGCCGCAGGTCACGCGATGCTGTCGGTCGACGCCAACGGATGTGCGCGCTGGCAGTCACCGGCCGCCCGCGAGTGGCTGCGTTCCTACCTGTGCGCGGACGGGCGGCTGCCGCCGCTGGCGATGGCGTGGTTGATGGCCGGAGACGTCGAGGACCTGTCGGTGGTCGTCGATGGCCGGCGCCTCAGCCTGTCCCGGCTGGCGCGTGATGAAGGAGGCACCACGCTTCTGGTGCGCCGCCGCGCCAGCGTGCCCGAGCCGCACCTGCTCACAGGCGTGCGCGGGCTCACCGGCCGCGAGGCCGAGGTGCTCTATTGGGTGGCCTGCGGAAAGATCAACCGCGATGTCGGCGAGATCCTCGGCATGAGCCCGCGCACGGTCGACAAGCATCTGCAGCACGTGTTCGAAAAGCTCGGTGTCGAGACGCGCACCGCGGCCGCATCGATGGTGCTCGACGGGTCGCTCCTGAACAGGTCGCAGGTCTGATATCGGCGTGTTCGCGATCTCGCGTATTGGCGCGCAGAAGCCTTGTCGCGACACTTCTTTTCATCGGTGGCAAGGCTGCCATCGACCACCTGCCCACCTTTGCAAACTTCAGGAGTGAACGCATGAACGACGAGATCGACAAGCCCGTGGCAATGGCCGCTGCAACCGGTGCCAGCCGCCGCCATGTGCTCAAGGCTGCCGCCGGTGCGGCGGTCGGCACCGCGCTGGCTGGCGTGCCGATCGCCGGCTTTCCGCAGATCATGAAGCGGGACTTCCAGGGCATCACGCTGCGCCACATCGGCGTGTCGTATGCGGTCCAGCGCGAGATCGGCGAGCAGGCGTCGAAAGACCTCGGCTTCAAGATCGAGATGCAGAACCTCGACACCTCCGCATCGATCACCCGCTTCGTGACGCAGCCCAACAGCGTCGACATCGCCGACATGGAAGGCTGGCAGGTCAAGGTGGCGATGGCGCGCGGGCTGCTGCAAGGCATCGACTCGAAGAAGATCAAGGAGTTCGACGGCATCCTGCCGATCTTCACCACGGGTGTGTACGAAGGCCGCAAGATCTCGCGCCAGGGCATCTCGCCCTATGAGGTGATGTACACGGATGGACCGGACGCCAAGAAGATCGTCGAAGGCCAGCAGCAGTACCTGACGTTCCTGCCGCAGGTGTTCAACGCCGATTCGCTGGGCTACCGCCCCGACAAGGTAGGCCGCGAAGTCACCGAATGGAAAGACCTCATCGACCCCAGGTTCTCGGGCCGCGCAGCCATCCTCGACATTCCCAACATCGGCATCATGGACGCGGCGCAGGCACTCGAATCGCGAGGCGACCTTGTCTATGGCAACAAGGGCAACATGACGCGCAAGGAGATCGACATCACGATCAACGCGCTGATCGATCTGAAGAAGAAGGGCCACTTCCGCGCATCGTGGAGCACCTTCGAGCAGTCGGTCGAACTGATGGCCAGCGGTGAGGTGTTCATCCAGTCGATGTGGTCGCCAGCGGTGACTGCGGTGCTCGAGAAAGGCATTCCGTGCGTCTACGCGCCAGTGGCCATCAAGCCCAACGGCAAGGAAGGCTATCGCGGCTGGTGCAACGGCATGGGCCTGATGAAGCATCTGAGCGGCAAGAAGCTCGAAGCCGCCTACGAATACCTCAACTGGTACTACTCAGGCTGGCAGGGCGCCTACGTGGCACGCCACGGCTACTACAGCCCGGTGCCGCGCACCGCCAAGTCGCAGATGACGCCGGCCGAGTTCGACTACTGGTACATGGGCAAGCCCGCAGCCGAAGTCATCAAGAGCGACCATGGCCAGCCGATCGGCGCGGTGGGTTCGGTACGCGACGGCGGTTCGCTGGCGCAGCGCTTCTCCAACATCGCCTGCTGGAACACCGTGATGGACGAGAACCAGTACATGGTTCAGCGCTGGAACGAGTTCAAGGCGGCCTGATGCCGGCTTGAAGGATGTGGTCGGGCGTACAGCCCGGCTGCACCGCCAGCTCCCATTTTTCGTCTCGCGCTCGCTGCGTGCCTTCGGGCATGCGGCAGGCCCCACCCATCCCGACAGACGCACGAACGCATGCTTCCTCGTACCAAGTCCTACCTGCAACTCGCGCCGCTCGTGCTCGTGCTGCTGCTCTTCGTCGCGGCACCTTTGGTGTTCGTGGTGATCGTGAGCTTCTTCCGCACCGACGGCTTCGACACCATCCCGGCCTTTACCTTCGAGAACTACCAGGCGATCCTGAGTTCGGGGCTCACGGTGTCGCTCTATCTCAAGATGGTCAAGTACGCGCTCATGACATGGGCCGCATCGCTGGCCATCGGCTTCTTCGTTGCCTACTTCCTCGTGTTCCACGTGCGCAACCGCACAGTGGCGATCGGCCTCTTCCTGCTGTGCACGGTGCCTTTCTGGACATCGAACGTGATCCGCATGATCTCCTGGATGCCGGTGCTGGCGGAGCAGGGCGTCATCAACGGCGTCCTGATGAAGCTCGGCCTGATCCGGGTACCGCTGCGCATCCTGCTGTTCTCCGACTTCTCGGTGGTGCTGGCCTATGTGCACCTGTTCACGATCTTCATGATCGTGCCGATCTTCAACTCGATGAGCCGGATCGACCGCAACCTGTTCGAGGCGGCACGCGACGCTGGCGCCAGTCGCTTCAGGACGTTGCTGCTGGTGGTGCTGCCGCTGACCAAATCGGGCATCGTGATGGGCTCGATCTTCGTGGTCACGCTGGTGATGGGCGACTTCTACGTCGTCAAGGTGATGAGCGGCGGTGGCTCCGCGTCGGTGGTCTCGGCCATGTACGACAACGTGTCGACGCTGCTGTTCCCGCCGGCTGCCGCCTCGGCCGTGATCCTGCTGCTGATCCTGACGGCGCTCATCGCGGTGCTGACACGCTTCGTCGACGTGCGGCAAGAACTCGTGCAGAGGAGGTAAGGCGATGTCGACCCTTGCGATCAGGAAGCCGCTCGGCGATGCGCCGGTTAGGCCCTGGACCTTCTATGCGCTGGCGCTCTTCTTTGCGGCCTACGTGCTCTTTCTCTACGGTCCGATGCTGTGCATGTACGTGCTGTCCTTCCAGGGCGAGCAGGGCGCGCTGTCGTTCCCGATGCGCGGCCTGAGCCTGCATTGGTTCCACCAGCTCTGGGAAGGCCGCAGCGGCGATATCGCCGGCGCGGTGCAGCGCTCGATTCCGCTGGCCCTGGTGGTGATGTTGGTCACGGTCATTTTCTCCGTGGCTGCCGGCCTGGGCTTTCGCCGCAACGTGCGGGGCAGCACAGCGATCTTCTACGCGGTGGTCGTCGCCCTCACGGCGCCGGGCTACATCCTGGGCATCGGCATCGGTCTGATGTTCAGCATCTTCGGCTGGCAGACAGACTGGACCACGTCGGCCCTCGGTGCGCAGCTGTCGTGGACCTTGCCCTTCGGCGTGCTCATCACCTTAAGTTCGACGATCTTCGGAAAAGCAACGCTTAAAACCTTCCCTTCCCCGAAAAGCACCTCGATCACTTCATTTTCTTTCAGGAACACCTCATGCTTGCCAACCGCCTTTGCGGAGAGGGAGAACTGCTCGTAATTCTCCATGTTCATGAACATGAATTGGTCCCCTTCGCGGTAAAG
>CAIQMJ010001216.1 GCA_903872875.1 uncultured Variovorax sp. | reverse complement strand
GCCGATAACTTTTTTGTAGTCGTCCATTGACTCTGCAGTAGATAGAGGGTTTCTAATCGGTGGCGTTTCAGTTGGTCGCGATACGAACTTCGCTTGGAGAGCTGTGCAAGGCCAGTTTGGATTACACGAATGTAATGTCCGTGCTGGGGGTTACGACACCTTGCGCCTCTAAGATCGCCCCGACCGAAACGTTCGCGTTTCGAGACTCTTTTCGCTGCCTGGTAATTTTCAAGCCCGCCTTCAGAAACCAAAACTTCCGATTGATTCATGGCCCGTTGGCTTCTTGTCGTTCTCATGTTCATACTGCCTACCCAGTTCATCTGGGCGGCGGCGGCGGGCTATTGCGCGCATGAAGGCAACTCGGCGTCATTCCACATCGGTCATCACGCGCATACCCACCACGGAGCGTTGTCGGACACCGCCAGTGCATCGCCCGACGGGCAGGATGCGCTCGGCGCACTCGGGCTGGATCACGCGGACTGCAGTTACTGCCATGTCGTTCCGGCTCAACTTGCCGAGGCCAGCACAAGCTTGCCAGCATCCGCCATCGAAGCCACCTACGTCTCACTTCCGCTCGTTTTCTACAACGGCGGTGTCGAGGCCGACATCGACAGACCGAAATGGACAAGCGCCTGCTGACCCGGCGCGTTCTGTCTCCACCACCTGATCTTCTACAGCTGATGCACTGACGCCGCGCCGGATTCCTTGTCTCTTTCCCATGACTGGAGAATTCGATGTGCAGGTTTTTCGTGCCGTTTGCGTTCGCGCTGACAGCATTCGCGGGCAGCAGTGCGCTCGCACAACAAAGTACCGGGGTTCCGACCTCGCCCATTTCAGCCTTGGCAACGCCGACATCGCTGACGCTTGCCGTCGCGATTCAGACGGCACTGGACAGCAATCCTGAACTTTCGGCCGCGCGGCTGGAAGTCGAGGCCACGTTGGGCGCACGGACGCAGGCGGGCGTGTTCCAGAACCCCACGCTGAGCGCTCAGATCGAGGACCTCAAGCGGGACACTCGCACCACGACGGTCTTGCTGAGCCAGCCCATCGAACTGGGTGGAAAAAGAAGCGCACGCATCGAAGCCGCAGAACGGGCGACCGATGTCGCGCGCGTTCAGTTCGAGGGCAAGCAAGCCGAATTGAGAGCCAGCGTGACCGCGGCGTTCTTCGCCGCGCTGATCGCCCAGGAGCGTGTGCTGCTCGCCCAGCGCTCGCTCGATCTTGCGGGTCGGGGAAGCCAGGCTGCCACCAACCGCGTGGTGGCCGGGAAGGTGTCACCCATCGAAGAGACGAAGGCGAAGGTCGCTGAAGCCGGTGTCCGTCTCGAATCGATTCAAGCGCGTGGCGAGCTGACAACGAGCCTGCAGCAACTTCAGGCACTGATGGGCCGCCCTGTGAGCTTTCAGCGGGTGGACGGGGATGCCGTCGCAATGCCAGGTCGCGTTCCCGCTGACACGCTCGAGGAGCGGCTGATGAATTCCCCTTCGGTGCGTCAGTCGCGCCTGGAAGTGCGGCGCTTCGCCGCGCTTGCCGATCTGGAACAGGCCAAACGCACGCCGGACATCACGCTGACTGCGGGCGGAATGCGCGACCAGCAACTGGGTCGCAACCAAGCAGTGATCGGCGTGTCCATTCCCCTGCCTTTCTTCGACACCAATCGCGGCAACATCGTCGAGGCACTGCGTCGACAGGACAAGGCCGAAGACGAGGCGCGAGGGGTTGAATTGCGTCTGCGTGCGGACGTCGGCGCGGCTCGCCAACGCTACGAAACAGCGCTCGCAGAGGTCAACGCCCTGCAGTCGGAGATTCTGCCTGGCGCACAGACCGCATTCGATGCGGCCACGAAGGGCTTCGAGCTCGGCAAGTTTGCCTACCTCGACGTACTCGATGCTCAGCGCACCTTGCTCCAGGCTCGCGCCCAGTACCTGCGTGCGCTCGCCGATGCGCATCGCTCCATCACGGACCTGGACCGCCTTCTGGGTGGTCCGTCTTCCCAATCCTAAGGACCATCATGGCCACCCAACCCACGCCGACATCCGGCAAGTCCAGCCGGCGACAGACCATTGTCATTATTTGCCTCATCGCCTTCGGTGTCATCGCAGGCGCGCTGATCCTTCGAGGCAGCCCGACCCCAAAAGCTGCCGAGGGACACGCGGAACACAGCGAAGGCAAAGAGGGCAAGGACGACGGCCACGGCCACGCCGAAGAGGGTGCCGCGCACGAAGAGGAGGCCCCCAAGGGGCCCAACGGTGGGCAACGTTTTACCGAGGGTGATTTCGGCCTGGAGTTGTTGATTGCCGAAGAAGGCGGGCAGCCGCGATTCAAGGCCTGGGTCTACGCCAAGGACAAGCCAGCACCCGTAGAGGGAACCCAGGTGACCGTGTCGCTGACGCGCCCAGGCGGTGACGTCGAGGAAATCAAACTGACGCCGAAGGCGGGCGTGCTGACCAGCGATCAGCCCGTTGCCGAACCTCACATCTTCGAGGCCACGGTGGCTGTGCAGACACCCAGCGAGCCCTACCTGTTTGCGTTCACCCAGGAGGAGGGAAAGGTCAACCTGACCGATGCGCAGATCAAGGCGGCGAGCATCACGCTCGACACGAGCGGTCCCGCTGTGATTCGGAGTGCACTTCAGTTCCCCGGCGAGATTCGTTTCAACGAAGACCGTACCGCCCACATCGTTCCACGCGCCGCAGGGGTGGTGGAGAGCGTGAGCGCCAATCTTGGTGAGCAGGTCAAGAGGGGGCAGCCATTGGCGAGCCTGTCCAGCGCCGTGGTGTCCGAGACGCGATCGGAACTCCAGGGCGCGCAGCGCCGCCGCGAGCTGGCGCGCACGACCTACGAACGCGAGAGGACGCTCTTCGAGCAGAAGATCTCCCCCGAGCAGGATGTGCTGCAAGCGCAGCAGGCGATGCGAGAGGCCGAAATCGCCGTCGCGAATGCCACGCAGAAGCTCCTGACCATCGGCGCGGCACCGGGTGGGGCGACGTCCCTGGGACGCTTCGAGCTGCGCGCGCCCTTCGACGGCATGGTCGTGGAGAAGCACATTGCGCTGGGCGAGTCCGTGAAGGAGGACGCCAACGTGTTCACCATTTCCGACCTGTCCAACGTCTGGGCGGAGATGAGCATTTCCCCGCGCGATCTTGCGCAAGTTCGTGTCGGTGAACGTGTCGTCGTGCGCGCGGGCGCTTCGGACGCAACGGCGAACGGCACGATCTCCTTCGTGGGCTCGCTGATCGGCGAACAGACCCGCACCGCACGTGCCCGCGTGGTGTTGCCGAATCCTCAGGGCGCGTGGCGCCCAGGCCTTTTCGTCACGGTGGAAGTGGTGTCGAACGAGGTGAACGCGCCGGTCACGGTCGCTTCTTCCGCCTTGCAGACCATCGACGAGAAGCCAGTGATTTTCCTCAAGGTGCAGGGAGGCTTCGTGCCCCAGCCGGTCACGATCGGGCGCACCGATGGAAAGCGCGTCGAGATCGTCAGCGGGCTGAAGCCCGGCGCGAGCTATGCGGCCGCCGGCAGTTTCGTCGTCAAGTCGGAGCAGGGCAAGGGCTCTGCGACGCATACCCACTGATCCGGAAGCACGCATGTTCGAACGCATCATCCGCTTCGCCATCGAGCAACGATGGCTGGTCATGCTGGCCGTGCTCGCCATGGCCGGGCTCGGGGTCTACAACTACCAGAAGCTGCCCATCGACGCCGTACCTGACATCACCAACGTCCAGGTGCAGATCAACACCGGAGCACCCGGCTACTCGCCGCTCGAGACCGAGCAGCGCGTGACTTTCCCGATCGAGACCGTCATGGCGGGCCTGCCTGGCCTGCTGCAGACCCGCTCGCTCTCGCGCTACGGGCTTTCGCAGGTGACGGTGGTCTTCAAGGACGGCACCGACGTCTACTTCGCACGTCAGCTGGTCAACGAGCGCTTGCAGTCGGCCAAGGGCGGTCTGCCGCCAGGCATCGACCCGATGGTCGGTCCGATCTCGACCGGCCTCGGCGAAATCTACCTGTGGACGGTCGAGGCGAAAGACGGTGCCAAGAAGCCGGATGGCACGCCCTACACCTCCACCGACCTGCGAGAGATCCAGGACTGGATCATCAAGCCGCAACTGCGCAACGTGAGCGGCGTGACCGAGATCAACTCGATCGGTGGCTACGAGAAGCAATACCAGGTCGCGCCGAATCCTGAGAAGCTTTCTGCCTACGGTCTGTCGATGGCCGACGTGGTTCGCGCGCTGGAGCGCAACAACACCAACGTCGGCGCCGGCTACATCGAGCGCCGTGGCGAGCAGTACCTGATCCGCGCGCCGGGCCAAGCACGCAGTGTGGAAGACCTGCGCAACGTGATCCTGTCGAACAGCGGCGGCACGCCGGTTCGCGTGCGCGACGTGGCCACCGTCGACATCGGCAAGGAACTGCGTACCGGCGCCGCCACCGACAACGGCCGTGAGGTGGTGCTGGGAACGGTGTTCATGCTCATCGGCGAGAACAGCCGCATCGTCTCGCAAGCCGTGGCCAAGAAGATGGAAGAGATCAATCGCACGCTGCCCGAGGGTGTGGAGGCCATCACGGTCTACGACCGCACCGTGCTGGTGGACAAGGCGATCAATACCGTCAAGAAAAACCTGCTGGAAGGCGCAGTGCTCGTCATCGTGGTCTTGTTCCTGTTCCTCGGCAACCTGCGCGCGGCGCTGATCACTGCCCTGGTGATTCCGCTGTCGATGCTGTTCACGTTCACGGGCATGGTCAACCAGAAGGTGAGCGCCAACCTGATGAGCCTGGGCGCGCTCGATTTCGGGATCATCGTCGACGGCGCGGTGGTGATCGTCGAGAACTGCGTCCGGCGACTTGCCCATGCGCAGGCCCACTTCGGACGTCCCCTGACGCGAAAAGAGCGGTTCCATGAGGTTTTCGCCGCATCGCAAGAAGCGCGGCGCGCGCTGCTGTTCGGTCAGATCATCATCATGATCGTCTACCTGCCCATTTTCGCCCTCACCGGCGTCGAGGGAAAGATGTTCCACCCGATGGCTCTGACGGTCGTGATCGCCTTGCTCGGCGCCATGATTCTGTCGGTCACCTTCATCCCAGCTGCAGTTGCGCTCTTCATCGGCAACAAGGTCTCCGAAAAAGAGAACCGGCTGATGGTCTGGGCAAAGCAGGCCTACGAACCGCTGCTGGAGCGTGTGCTGGCCGCCAAGGGGGTGGTGGTCACGACTGCCGTCATCGCCGTGATGCTGTCAGGTCTACTCGCCACCAAACTTGGCAGCGAATTCATTCCGAATCTGAATGAAGGTGACTTCGCGGTGCAGGCGCTTCGCATCCCGGGCACGAGCTTGAGTCAATCGGTGCTGATGCAGCAGCAGCTGGAGCAGACGCTCAAGGCCAAGTTCCCTGAAATCCAGCGAATCTTCGCCCGTACGGGTACGGCCGAGATCGCCTCCGATCCGATGCCACCCAACATCTCGGATGCCTATGTCATGCTCAAGCCGGAGAGCGACTGGCCAGAGCCCAAGCGTTCGCGCCAGGAGGTGATGGAGGCGGTCCAGGCTGAGGTGGCGAAGATTCCGGGTAACAACTACGAGTTCTCGCAGCCCATCCAGCTTCGCTTCAACGAACTGGTGTCGGGCGTTCGTGCCGATGTGGCGGTCAAGGTGTTTGGCGACGACATGGATGTGTTGAACGCCACCGCGCGGGACATCGAACGCGTGCTGAAGTCGATTCCCGGCTCGGCCGAAGTCAACGTGGAGCAGACCACCGGCCTGCCGATGTTGACGGTGAACATCGATCGCGAGAAGACAACGCGTTACGGCCTCAACATCGCAGATGTGCAGGACACCATCGCCACAGCGATTGGTGGACGGGAGGCTGGCACGCTGTTCGAGGGCGACCGCCGTTTTGACATCGTGGTGCGCCTGCCCGAGAACCTGCGTGGCGACATGGACGCCATCAAGCGATTGCCGCTTTCATTGCCTGCGGGCACTGCCGCGACCGGCAGCGCGCGGGTCAGCTTCATCCCGCTGTCGGAGGTGGCAACGCTGGAGCTTGCGCCAGGGCCGAACCAGGTCAGCCGCGAAGAGGGCAAGCGACGCATTGTTGTCAGTGCGAATGTGCGCGGGCGAGACCTCGGCTCCTTCGTGACCGAAGCCAGCGCGGCGCTCGACCAGCAGGTCAAGGTGCCGACGGGCTACTGGACCACATGGGGTGGTCAGTATCAAAACCTGCAGTCGGCGACGCAGCGCCTGCAGATCGTGGTGCCTGTGGCATTGCTGCTCGTGTTCACGCTGCTGTTCGCCATGTTCGGCAACCTGAAGGACGGTCTCATCGTGTTCACGGGCATTCCGTTCGCTCTGACGGGCGGCATCCTGGCGCTGTGGCTGCGCGACATCCCGCTGTCGATCACTGCTGCGGTCGGCTTCATCGCGCTGTCCGGCGTGGCGGTGCTCAACGGGTTGGTGATGATCTCGTTCATCCGCAACCTGCGCGAGGGTGGCGCCAAGCTGGATCAAGCCATCATGGAAGGGGCATTGACGCGTCTGCGGCCTGTGCTCATGACCGCACTGGTCGCGTCGCTTGGTTTCGTGCCGATGGCGATCGCCACCGGTACCGGGGCAGAAGTCCAGCGTCCGCTCGCCACGGTGGTGATCGGCGGCATCTTGTCCTCTACCGCGCTCACGCTGTTGGTCTTGCCTGTTCTCTACCGCCTTGCGCATCGTCGCGACGAAGAGGAAGACGAGGAACTGCTCAAGGAGCGCGCCAGCGGCGCGCCGCTTGAACCGGCTCCGCAGGCGACATGACTCCCCGCCGTGAACGCCCTCGCACGGCTGCATTGACGAGGGCCTCTTTTTCCAAGGAACTGAATCATGAAAATCTTTTCTCTCATCGCTGTCACGGCGATCGGTGTGTCCGGCACTGCGTTCGCTGCGGAAGATCACAAGGACCACGTACACGACAGCAAGGGTGCCGAACATGCGCATGAAGCCAAGGCCCAACACGGCGGCATCGTGTC
>CAIQMJ010001215.1 GCA_903872875.1 uncultured Variovorax sp. | reverse complement strand
CTCGACCTCGCCTGGGGCCTGCGCCCGGAAAGCCACGACTGGCTCACGCTGCCCGACCTGTTCGACCAGAAGCTCGAGCTTCCCGCACTGGCCGAGGGCGCGCCCGAGCTCATGTGGTCCGCCAATCGCCTGCTGGCGGCCCTGCAGATCTGGCTGCGCGCGCGGCAGCGCGGCGTGCTGTCGATGGAGCTGCAATGGACGCTCGACCTCAAGCGCTACAACGGCGTCGACCTGCCGCCGAACCAGGCCATCACCGTGCGCACCGCCGAGCCCACGCAGGACATGTCGCATCTGCGCCGCCTGCTGGGCGAGCGGCTCGCGCTCACCACGCTGGCCGCGCCCGCGAGCTGGCTGCGCCTGCGCACGATCGACACCACGCCCTGGGCCGGCGCCAGCACCAGCTTCCTGCCCGAGGACAACCGCAAGGGGGACAGGCTGCACGAGCTGGTGGAGCGGCTCAGCGCGCGGCTGGGTGCACAGCAGGTGCTGCGTGCGGCCGCGGGCGCCGACCACCGGCCCGAGGCCATGCAGCACTGGGCGCCGGCCTTGCACGGCGTGTCGGCCGGTGCGGGCAAGGCGCCGTCCGCCGCGCAGGTCGCCACATCGCAGGCTGCAACGGCCAGGGCCGGCGCGGGCCTGCATCCGACCTGGCTGCTGCGCGAGCCCTTGCCGCTCGAGATGCACGACGGGCATCCGTGCTACGGCGGTCCGCTGCGCCGGCTGGTTGGCCCGCAGAAGGTCGAGACCGGCTGGTGGGGCGACAGCCGCGACGGCGGCCGGCCGGCCGTGCGCGACTACTACATCGCCCAGAGCCCGGACGCGGGCCTGCTCTGGATATTCCGCGAACGCCGCCCGGCGCTGTTGGCCGAGGGTGAGGGGCCGCGATGGTTCCTGCAGGGGCTCTATGCCTGAGCTCAGCGACAAGCAGGCGCGGGCGCGCCAGGCCGCCAAGTTGCACATGCTGCCGCAACCTGCAGCCGAGCCCGCGGCCGAGCGCGGCCTGCCGGACTATGCGGAGCTGCACTGCCTGACGAACTACAGCTTCCAGCGCGGCGCTTCGTCGCCGGCCGAACTGGTGGCGCGAGCCTGCGAGCTCGGGTACAGGGCGCTGGCGATTACCGATGAATGTTCGGTGGCCGGCATCGTGCGGGCGCACGTCTGGCTGCGCGACCAGAAAGAAGCGCTCGATGCGCATCGCAAGGAACATCCCGAACTGCCGCGGCAACCGGCCGAGGACTTCCGCATCCTCTACGGCAGCGAGTTCCACTTCGAGCGCTTCAAGCTGGTGGTGATCGCGCACGACTTCGAAGGCTGGGGCAACCTCTGCGAATTCATCACGGCGGCCCGCAGCGCCGCGCCCAAGGGCGACTACCAGGTGAGCTGGGAAGACGGCAGCATCAGCGACGTGACCTCGCTGCAGCGCTGCGAGATCCTCTTCGTGCCGCACCGCGCGCCGGGCGCCGGCATCGACATCGCGGCGCTGTGCATCGACCTCGACGCCGCAGCGGCGCTTTACGGCGAGCACCTCTGGCTGGCCGTCGAACTGCTCAACGAGATGGACGACGACCTGTGGCTGCTCACGCTGCAGCAGGCCAGTGCCCAGACCGGCGTGCGCTTGATCGCTTCGGGCGACGTGCACATGCACCTGCGCTCGCGCAAGCCGCTGCACGACGTGATCACGGCCGTGCGCGAAGGCCGCACGGTGGCGGAATGCGGCTTCGCCCTGCAGTCCAATGCCGAGCGGCACCTGCGCTCGCGCCTGCGGCTGGCATCGCTGTTCCCGGGCGGGCTGCTGGCCAACACGCTGGTGGTGATGGAACGATGCCGTTTCGATCCGGGACAGATCGAAGATGAATACAAATACCCGCGAGAGCTGATCGGTGACGGCGAAACGCCGGCGCAGACCTTGAACCGCAAGACCTGGGCGGGTGCACACAAGCGCTATCCGGCGCACAAGTACCCGGGCGGCATTCCGGAGGCGGTGCGGACCAAGGTGCAGCAAGAGCTCGACCTGATCATCGAGCTGCAATACGAGATGTTCTTCCTGACCGTGGAGGACATCGTGGCCTTTGCGAGGGAGAAGGAAATCCTTTGCCAGGGCCGCGGCTCATCGGCCAATTCGGCGGTCTGCTACTGCCTCGGCATCACCGCGATCGACCCCACGATCGGCAACCTGCTGTTCGAGCGCTTCCTGAGCCGTGCGCGCAAGGAGCCCCCCGACATCGACGTCGACTTCGAGCACCAGCGGCGCGAAGACGTCATCCAGTACATCTACAAGAAATACGGCCGCGACCGCGCCGCCATCGCCGCGGTCGTGATCTGCTACCGCTCCCGCAGCGCGCTGCGGGACGTGGGCAAGGCGCTCGGCGTGGCCGACAGGCTGATCGACGAATTCGCGAAAGACCACTACTGGTTCGACGACGAGATCCTGCAGCAGCGGCTCGAAGAAGCGATGCAGCGGGCCGGCGTGCGCGAAGACCCGCTGCGCATCGCGCAATGGCTGGAACTGGCGCACGACCTCAAGGGCTTTCCGCGCCACCTGAGCCAGCATGTCGGCGGCTTCGTGCTCACCGAAGCCAGGCTCACGCGGCTGGTGCCGATCGAGAAGGCGTCGATGAAGGACCGCTCGGTCATCCAGTGGGAGAAGGACGACCTCGAGGCCATGGGCATGCTCAAGGTCGACGTGCTCGCGCTCGGCATGCTGAGCGCCATCCAGCGCGGGCTCGACTTCGTCAACGGATGGCGCGGCAGCGCGGTCGAGATGCACGAAGCGGTGCCCGCCGATGGCGACGCGGTGTACGACATGATCTGCGACGCCGACACCATCGGCGTGTTCCAGATCGAGAGCCGCGCCCAGATGTCGATGCTGCCGCGACTGAAGCCGCGCGAGTACTACGACCTCGTGGTCGAGGTCGCGATCGTGCGGCCCGGTCCGATCCAGGGCGGCATGGTGCATCCGTACCTGAAGAATCGCGAGAAGCGGCGGCGCGGGGAGAAGATCGACAACCCCTATCCGGCGCTGGACAAGGCATTGGAGCGGACGCTCGGCGTGCCGATCTTCCAGGAGCAGGTGATGCAGATCGCGATGATCGCGGCCGGCTTCACCGCCGAGCAGGCCGACCGCCTGCGGCGCGCAATGGCCGCCTGGAAACGCACCGGTGGCATCGACAAGTTCAAGGAGCCCTTGATCACGGGCATGAGGAAGAACGACTACGACCCCGACTTCTGCGAAGCCATCTTCAAGCAGATGGAAGGCTTCGGCGAGTACGGTTTTCCCGAGAGCCACGCCGCCAGCTTCGCGATCCTGGTGTTGGTGAGCTGCTGGCTCAAGTTCCACGAGCCGGCCTGCTTCCTGGCGGCCATGCTCGACTCGCAGCCGATGGGCTTCTACACGCCCTCGCAACTGGTGCAGGATGCGCGCCGCCATGGCGTGGAGGTGCGGCCGGTCGACGTGACGGTGAGCGATTTCCACAGCACGCTGGAGCCCCGCGCAGCCGATGCGCCGAGCGTGCCGCCAGGCACCGATGCACGGTATGTGAATCGCCAGGGAAGGCCCGGCCAGCCGGCGGTGCGGCTGGGGTTGAACCGCATCGTCAGCCTGAGCGAGATCGGCGTGAAGCGCCTGCTCGCGGCGCGCGCGCAGGCGCCGTTCACCAGCACCGAAGACCTCGCGGTGCGCGCCGATCTCGACGGCAAGGACATGGCGGCGCTGGCTGCGGCCGATGCGCTGATGACGCTGTCGGGCCATCGCCGCCAGCAGGTCTGGGACGCGACCGCACAGCGCCGTGCACCGGCGCTGCTCAAGGGTGTGCCGATCCATGAACGTGCGCTGCAACTGCCCGAGGCACCGGAAGGCGAGGAAATCGTCGGCGACTTCGTGTCGCTCGGCCTCACGCTGCGCCGGCATCCGCTGGCGCTGCTGCGTCCGCGCCTGAACCGGCTCAAACTGTTGAGCGCGGAGGCGCTGCGCGACATGCCGCACGGCCGCACCGTGCGCGCCTGCGGCATGGTCACCGTGCGCCAGCGGCCCGGCACGGCCAAGAACACCATGTTCGTGACGCTGGAAGACGAGACGGGTACCGTCAACGTGATCGTCTGGAGCCACGTGGCCGAGAAGTGGCGCGACCCGCTGCTCAAGTCGCACCTGCTCGCGGTGATGGGCACCTGGCAGCGCGACGTCGACAGCGGCGGCGAGGTGCGCCACCTGGTCGCCAGCGCCTTCAAGGACCTCACGCCCTGGCTCGGGCGGCTGGCCGAACGCAACAAGAGCCGGGATTTCCATTGACCTGCAGCATGGCTGCTGCCCACCCTTTTCAAGGAAGAAAACGATGCCCAGGAAAGCGCGATATGTCTCGCCCGACCAACTGACGCTGTTCGAACGCACAGCCGCAAAACGCCTCTTCATCGGACTGCTGCCCGAGGCCGACGTGCAGTCCGGCTTTCATGCGCAGCAGAGCGCCTGGCAGCAGATGCCCGGCAGCGCCGTGCTCACGCGGGCCGAGCGCTTCCACATGACGATGCACTTCCTCGGCGACGTCGATGGCGACGCGGTGCCGTCTCTCCAGTCCGCGCTCGCAGACATCGAGATGGACGACATCGCGCTCGACCTGCGCAAGCCCGAAGTCTGGGGAGTCGCCGTCGTGCGGCCCGACGACAACGAGCGGCTCGGCGCGCTGCGCGACCGCCTGTGCAAGCCCCTGCGCCGCATGGGCCTGCCGGTCAGCAAGAAGTGGACGCCGCATGTCACGCTGGCGCGCAACACCGAGGGCGCGGTGCCGCCCGCGGAAGTGCCGACGGTGCACTGGCCGCTGCGCGACTTCGCGCTGATCTGGTCGCGCTTCGAGCCCTCGGGGCATGGGCACTACGAGGTGCTGGCGCGTTATCCGGCCGCAGTGCGTTCCGCCCCCACGAACGCGCCATGCAGTCCGAGTGGCAGCGAATAGGGCAGCGTCGCCTGCGCCACCGGTCCGTCGGCCAACGCATCGGCGGCGAAGCAGGACAGCACGGTCCTGTTCTGCACCAGGTCCAGCACGGTCCCGAGCACCCAGCCGGGACCGGTGCCGTCCGGCACCAGGATGTGCTCCTCGACCAGGGCCTGCGGCCCGTAGCTGAAGCGTTGCGAGAGCCCGGACTCGACATCGGTGCGCGCGACCGCGTTCCAGAACGGCAGGCCGTCGCGCAACTCGGTGGCATGGACCATGTGCCGGTGCCGCAGGCCGACCTTTCGCGGGTCCATGCGCGGGAATTCGGCGTCGATCGGTAGTTCGGACTGGGTCGCCTGGCCGGTGCCCAGGTTCAGGCTGGCGACCGTCAGGCGCGGGCCGGCGTCGCGCACCAGGCGGGCTCGCATCACTTCGCGGGTGCTCGTGAGAACGCTCGTCGCATCGGGCGAGCGCATGTAGTCGACATGGATCACGGTGCCGCTGGCGGTGTCTTCTTCCCATGCGTTGCCCAGGTGGAACAGAAAGCCGGCTGGAAGCGCGAGCGTCTGCTGCCGCTTCCAGTCCTTCTTGTCGATCACCAGTGCGCGCATGCCGAGTTCGGGACGCCACGCGTGCGCATCCAGAAAGCTCGAACCCGCCGCCCTGCGCTGCGCGTCGTACACCAGCGGCGGCATCAGGAACACGAGGTACCGGGGCGTCACCGCAAAGTCGTGAATCATCGGCAGGTTGCCGACCGGCAGCGCGTCGGCCCGGCGCAGCGCGCCATCGGCCGCGATCTCGTAGAGCACCAGCAGGCCGTTGCCCGAACTGACGCCGAAGTTCCAGATCGTGCCGTCGGGGTCGACCCGCGGATGCGCCGAGAACGGCACGCCCGCGAGGTCGGCGCGCCAGGTCTTGAGGCCGCGCGTTTCCAGCGTGCGCGGATCCAGCCGCGTGGCCGAGCCGCCTTCCCACAGCGCGAGCAGTTCGCCCCCGATCGGCAGCACGTTGATGTTGGCCACGTTCATGCTGTCGGGCGAGGTCACGGCCTCGTTGCCCGGGAAGGTCGTGCCGAAGCCCTCCGTCAGCCGGCGACCGGCGCGCATTTCGGCCACACGCTTGGCCGTCGCCACATAGCGGCCTTGATGGTGCACCTGGTTGCCCGCGATCACGAACCGGTGCGCCATGCCATCGCCGTCGAACCAATGGTGATAGCGCTGGCCGCCCAGGTCGTGGCCGGCGGGGCCGATGCGGTACAGCGTGCCGGCGACCGCGTCGGGGAAACGTCCGCGGACCGTGGCAGCCGTCAACGGCAGGTCGCCCGGCAGCGTGGCGAATGCCGGCTTCCAGGGTACGGTCGACGCCTGGAATTCAGCCAGCCAATTTTCCGGAGTCCCGGGGGCGTCGGCGCGCGCGAAGAGCGGCAACAGGAAAGGCGTGCTGCCGGCAATGGCCAGTCGGCGCAGGAGTT
>CAIQMJ010001214.1 GCA_903872875.1 uncultured Variovorax sp. | reverse complement strand
CGTGCTGCCGCTGGCCAAGGCCTTCGCCAAGCTTCAGCAGGCGACGGCGCTGATCGCCCAGAAGGGCATGAAGGATCCCGAAGAAGCGGGGGCGGCGGCGACCGACTATCTGCGCCTGTTCGGTCTGGTGGCTCTGGGCTGGATGTGGCTGCGCATGGTCAAGGCGGCCAAGGCGAAGCAGGTGGCCGGCGAGGGCAACGCCGCCTTCCTCGATGCCAAGATCAAGACCGCGCGATTCTACATGGCCAAGCTGCTGCCGCAGGTCAACACCTTGTTCATCACCATCATGGCCGGCGCCAAGTCGTTGATGGAAATGGACGAAGGGGCTTTCTGACAATCTCGGACCGCGGCGTCCGTTCGATCGATGGGCGTTCCTCAAAAGGCCGGGCTTGGCGCTGCAAGGTGCCGGCCCGGTTTTCGCCATTTTACGGATGCAAGGCCAAGATCCGGTTGCCCCTTTCGGCCAGTTGACTACAATGCCGACGCTACTTTTGGGAAAATTTTTCAACCAGTCGCGAGTCGATACTGCGCCTCTGGGATAGGCATGTGACAAAAGTTAATTTCGGGTTGTCGCTAATTGGCTGCCCGTGTTACATCTCAATAGGCATTACGTTTGGCCGGGGCGCGCTATATCCTTTGGATTTTATGAATATGCGGGTCGAACAGACACCTCGCCCTTTTCGTGTTCCGTTGCCCGACTTCAGTAAGCAGCCGTTCGTGCAGGAGTTTGATCGATGAAGATCCTGATCGGTGACGATCATGTGCTTTTCCGGGAAGGGCTTCGCCGTCTGCTGGAGCAGTTGAAGGACGGTGCCACCTTCGCGGAGGCGAGCAACTTCGACGAACTGCTGGCGATGGCGGGGGCGGGGGAGGTCTACGACCTTGTCCTGACCGACCTGCGGATGCCGGGGTGGCCGGGATTCAGTGGCATCGGCGCGTTGCGGGAAAAGCAGCCCGGTGGCAAGGTCGTCGTGATCTCCGCTTCGGAAGCGCACAGCGACGTGCGCGAGGCGCTGGAGAATGGTGCCGCCGGCTACATCCCGAAATCGTCCAGCGTGAAGATCATGCTGAGCGCGCTTGACCTGATCTTTTCGGGCGGCGTCTATGTTCCGGCAACGGTGCTGCGCGAAGGCAACGAGCCCGAGTCCCGCGTATCCGTGCCACCGGCCGATCCGCAATTGGAACAATTGCTGACCCAGCGCCAGCGCGAGGTGCTTGATCGTCTGCGCGAAGGCAAGTCGAACAAGCAGATCGCCCACGAACTGGGATTGTCCGAGGGAACCGTGAAGATCCACATGACCGCGATCTTCAAGTCGCTGGGGGTGCGCAACCGCACCCAGGCCGCCATGGCCTTTCCGCAATCGCACTCGGCCTGACTGGACATTCCCGGAGAGGGCGACGGCGGGACTTATCCGATTCCCGCCACGAATCCGCGCAACGACTCGACCTCCAACTCCGCGTCGTCGATTCGGGCCTTTACCACGTCGCCGATGCTGATGACGCCGATGACGCCGCCATTCTCCAGGATCGGAACGTGGCGGATGCGGCGTTCGGTCATTACCGCCATCATGTCGGCCACGGTGTCGGTCGGTCGGCCGGTGATGAGGTCGCG
>CAIQMJ010001213.1 GCA_903872875.1 uncultured Variovorax sp. | reverse complement strand
GTTCGTCGTTTCGGGTGTAGACGCAGCGACGGCCATGCTGCTGCTCGAGGCCTTCACCGGCGCCTGCCCGATCTACAACACGCTGCGCCGTGGCGGTCCGATCGAGGCGAGCATTTCAGTGGCCGAGCCCGTAGCGCCGGGCTGAACGGTCGGGGTCGACAATGAATCGGGGTCAACGTTCGGCCAGACTGAAGACCGAACTCGGGTGATCGTCGACAGCCGCAAGATGGCGCGGCGGCAATGGACCATGGGCGACCCCGGCAGGGATATCGCCAAGGGATGAGCCGCCGGAGACCGCGGTCTGGCAGCGCTTCCGGCTTCGCGTGGCCGGCCCCCTTCATTCCCAAGCGGGAGTTGTAAGCAAAGGCGCGTCGGGCCGATGGCTCGCCGCGCCGTATATTTGCAGCTCTCCATGAACCCTAGCGCACCCACGCCTTCTCCCACGTCAGCCGCCTTTGTCGATGAGGCCGTGCTTCTGCGTCTGGTGCGCATCGACCAACTCGCTGGCGTGCGCCGCAGCGTCCGCGCCGCCTTGCCCGTCAACGTCGTACTCAGCATCGCCGCGGCCATCGTCGCGTGGAATGCCGGCCGGGTCGAAGCCGGCCTCTGGTGGCTGTCGCTGTCGCTGGCAGTGAACCTGCTGCGCCTCTTCCTGTCGCGCGACGTGCCCGCCGACACCGGCGCCGCCGTCGAGCGGCAGTTGAAGATCATGGCGGTTTCGTCGGCCGCGTCGGGCTGCGTCTGGGCACTGATCCCGGTCCTGTGCGACGGCTATACGTCACCGCAGACCCTGTTCTACCTGACCTCCGTCTGCGGCATCTGCGCCGGCTCCGTGGTGTTCGGCATCGCCTATGCCGGGGTGCCCATCGGTTTCGTCACGCCGGCCCTCCTCTCCGTCGCCGCCTGCCTCAGCTATGCGGGGGGATTCGACAACCTCAGCATCGCGGCGACCGTGGTGCTGTACCTCGCCGCGCTGCTGCGATCGGCATTCCTCAGCGAACGCGTCTTCTGCGCATCGAGCCGCCTCAAGAACGCCGCGACCGAACTGGCCTCGCAGTTGCACAGGGAACATGCGATCTCGTCCGACGCGAACCGGCAACTGGCCTTCCAGGCCTCGCACGACAACCTGACGGGCCTGCTGAACCGGCAAGGATTCACCGAAGCCACGGCGCGCCATCTGGCTGAAAGAGCCGGCCAGCGGCATGCGGTGCTTCTCCTGGACCTCGACGGCTTCAAGACGATCAACGACACCTTCGGCCACCAGACGGGTGACCGTGTGCTCGAGGATGTGGCCGCATGGCTGCGCACCGAACTGCTCGAGCTCGAAGCGATCGTCTGCCGTTGGGGTGGGGACGAATTCCTGGTGCTCTACACACCGCGGGAAGACCAGCACTCGGCGGCGCAGCTGGCACAGACGCTGATTGCCTCCTTCGCCTCGCGCTCCATGCACAGCGCCGCCATCCTGGGCTTGAGCGTCGGCGTCGTGCTGTTCGACGAGGCCGACGTCGGCGACTCGATCACGTTCGCGGACGAAGCCCTGTACGAAGCCAAGCATGCGGGAAGAAACAACTTCCGCGTGTTCGACGAGGTGCTCAAGGAGCGGTCCGATCGCCGCCGCGATGTCGAGCGCGACCTGCGCCGGGCGATCCAGGCGGGCGATGTCACGCTGATGTACCAGCCGATCGTGCGCATCGACGACCGCCAGATCCACAGCCTGGAAGCCCTCGTGCGATGGACGCATCCCAGCCATGGTCCGGTTCCGCCGGAGGAAGTGATCCATGCCGCGGCGGCCACCGGCCTTGCCGAGATGCTGCTGCGGCATATCCTCGACGAGGTCTTTTCCGCGCTGCGGGTGCTTGAAGCCGCGGGCCCCCGATTCGCCGACGTGCCGATCGCCGTCAACATCTCGCCGCGCGAGATGGTCCAGTTGCCGGTCGATGACATCGTGCTCGGCATGCTCGGCCGACGCGGCATTGCGCCCCGGCTCCTGCAGATCGAGATCACCGAAGAGATCGCGCTCGACTTCCATGCGACGCAGGCCCGTCTGAACGCCCTGGCCGCAGCCGACATCGCCATCGTGGTGGACGATTTCGGGGTCGGCTACTCGTCCATCGCTTCGCTGCGCAGCAGCTACGTCCGCCGCGTGAAGATCGATCGCAGCTTCGTCTCCGGCCTGTCGGGACCGTCGCGCAATGCGGCGCTGGTCGCGTTCACGGTGCAGGTCGGCCACGCCCTGGGCATCGAGGTGGTTGCCGAGGGCGTGGAGTGCGAAGAGGAACTGAACGTGCTCCGCTCGCTCGGCTGCAATCTCGTCCAGGGCTATCACCTGGCACGGCCCGAAACGCTCGAGACGCTGATCTCGTCGCCCGCCATCCGCTACGCCAGCATCGCCGACAGCTCTCCAAGGTGATGCGTGCTGTCGCCAAGGCTGAGTTCGATGCAGGTCAGCCGCTTGAAGAAATGGCTGCCGATGTATTCGTCGGTCATGCCGATCCCGCCATGCAGCTGCATTGCATGCTGGCCGAGATGGCGCATCGAGCGGCCGAGCTGCAGCTTGGCGCCTGACAGCGCACGCCGCCGCTCAGCCGTTTCGGCATCGAGCTGCATCGACGCCAGGTAACTCATCGAGCGCGCCAGTTCGAGCTGGAGCTTCATGTCGGCCAGCACATGGCGCAGCGCCTGGAAACTGCCGATCGGCACGCCGAACTGCCGGCGTGTCTTCAGGTAGTCGATGGTGAGCGCCATGTAGGCGTCCATCGCGCCGACCGCCTCCGCGCATGCGGCCGCGATGCCGATGTCGATGGCCCGTTCGAGCGCTGCAAGCCCGGCCTCCGCGGAAGCGATCTGCAATGCCGGCGCAGCCGATAACGTGAGTTCGGCCGCGCGGCTGCCGTCCTGCATCGCATGGCCGCGCAACGCCACGCCCGATGAAGCGCGCGCGACCAGGAACAGCGCCAGGCCGCCGTCGGCCGTGCGCGCGGGCACGATGTACGCGTCGGCCGTGTCGCCCGCAGCCACCAGGCTTTTGGCGCCGGTCACGGTCCATCTGCCGTCTGCATGCGTCGCCGTGGCCGCGGCATGGGACAACGTGTAGCGCCCCTCCCGCTCGACATGCGCCAGCACGACGCGCGCGCTGCCATTCGCGATGCGTGGCAGCCATTCGTCGCGCACTGCGGCCGGTGCCGCATCGCGCAGCAGCGAGGCGGCGACCAGCGCCACCTGCGCAAACGGTTCGAGCACCAGGCCGCGGCCGAGCTCTTCCATCACGACCATCGCATCGATGGCGCCCAGCGCCATGCCGCCGTGCGACTCGGGCACGATCAGGCCGGTGAGGCCGAGTTCCGCCATCCCGGTCCAGGCGTCGGCGTCGAAGCCGCCGCTGCGCACGATGGCGCGCCGCCGCTCGAAGCGGTAGTCCTTGTCGACCCAGCGGCGGGTCATGTCACGCAGCATCTGCTGGTCGTCGGTGAAATCGAAATCCATGGGTTCTGATCCGGATGATTTGCGCGCTCAGGCCAGCAGGGCCTGCGCGACGATGTTGCGCTGGACTTCGTTGCTGCCGCCGTAGATGGTCGTCTTGCGCTGGTTGAAATAGGCCGATGCGAGTGGCGCGCAATGCGGCTGCCCGACGGGCTCGCCCTGCCATCCGGCCTGCATCGCGTCCTCGATCAACGGCAATGCGTAGGGGCCGGCCGCCAGCATCATCAGCTCGGCGAGCCGCTGCTGGATCTCGCTGCCGCGGATCTTCAGCAGCGCCGCGATGTCCATGTCCTTGCCGCCGGCCCGGCCGGCCGTCAGCACCCGCAACACCATCATCTCCAGCGCGAGGATGTCGATGTCGAGTTCGGCGATATGGTCGCGAAACCGCATGTCGTCGATCAGTGGGCGACCGCCGCTGCGCTCCGCCCGGGCGATGCGCTTGAGCCGCTCCAGCTCGCGTTTGCTGCGGCTGATGGCGGCGATGTTGCTGCGCTCGTGGCCCAGCAGGTACTTGGCGTAGGTCCAGCCCTTGTCCTCCTCGCCGATCAGCTGATCGGCGGGCACCTCGACGTTGTCGAAGAACACCTCGTTGACCTCGTGCTCGCCGTCCAGCGTGATGATCGGCCGCACGGTGATCCCCGGCGACTGCATGTCGATCAGCAGGAAGCTGATGCCAGCCTGCGGACGGCCTTCGTGGCCGGTGCGCACCAGGCAGAAGATCCAGTCGCCGTGCTGCGCGAGCGTGGTCCAGGTCTTCTGGCCGTTAACGACATAGTGGTCGCCCACGCGGTCGGCGCGGGTCTTGAGCGACGCCAGGTCGGAGCCCGCACCGGGCTCCGAATAGCCCTGGCTCCACCACACTTCGCCGGACGCGATGCCGGGCAGAAAGCGTTGCTGCTGCTCTGGCGTGCCGTAGGCCATGATCACCGGCGCCACCATCACGGGGCCGAAGGGCAACACGTCGGGCGCGCCGGCGCGGCAGCATTCGTCCTCGAAGATGTGGCGCTGCACCGGCGTCCAGGCCGGGCCGCCGAAGGCCTCCGGCCAGGCCGGCACCAGCCAGCCGCGGCGGCCCAGGATGCGGGCCCAGTCGTGGTAATCGGCCCGCTGCAGCCGCAGGCCGTTGCGCACCTTGTGCGACATGGCCTCGGGCAGGTTGGCGCCGATCCAGGTGCGCACCTCGTCGCGGAATGCGCGTTCTTCGGTCGAGAGATTCAGGTTCATGGGTTCAGGTGTTGCGGTGTTCAGCAATCGGCGTCGGCACAGACGGTCTCGCCGCTGTCCGCCAGGCGGCGCAGCAGCGCCGGCGCTGCATAGCGGTCGCCGTGGCGCTCGCGCAGCAGGTCGGCGCGCTCGACGAAGTGGCGCACGCCGACCATGTCGATGTAGCGCAGTACGCCGCCGGTCCATGTCGGAAAGCCGATGCCGAGCACCGAGCCGACATTCGCTTCGGCAGTGCTCGTGAGCACGCCCTCTTCCAGGCAGGCGGCCGCGTCGACCGCCTGCGCGCACAGGAAGCGCTCGACCAGTGCCTCGATCGGCGGCTGCGTCGCAGCGCGGCCGAAGGTATCGGCCAGTCCGGACCACAGCTGCTTGGTCCCGTCCTCGGCATAGGCATAGAAGCCGCCGCCGGTCGAGCGCCCGGCCCGGTTCAGCTCATCGACCATGCGCACGATCACGTCCTCGCCCGGATGCTTGGCCAGGTACTTGCCCTCGGCGCGCAGGCCGTTGCGGGTCTGGGCGATCACGGTCTTCGACAGGGTCAGCGTCGTCTCGTCGAGCAACGCGAGCGGGCCGACGGGGTAGCCGGCCTGCAATGCGGCGCGCTCCACCAGCGCCGGAGAGATGCCTTCACCGACCATCGCGGCGCCTTCGTAGATCAGCTTCTGGAAGACGCGGCTGGCAAAGAAGCCGCGCGAGTCGTTGACCACGATCGGCGTCTTGCCGATGGCGCGCACCAGGTCGAAGGCACGGGCGAGCGTGGCGTCCGAGGTCATTGCACCTCGAATGATCTCGACCAATTGCATGCGGTCGACCGGCGAAAAGAAATGCAGTCCGACGAAGCGGTCCGGGTGCGCGGCGGCTTCGGCCAGGCCGGTCACCGGCAGCGTCGACGTGTTGGTCGCGAACACCGCGCCCGCGGGCAGTGGATGTTCGTGCTGCTCGATGGCACTGCGCTTGATCGCCGGGTCCTCGAAGACCGCCTCGATCAGGAAGTCGCAGGTGCCGAAGGGCGTCGACAGGTCGGCGGCGCGCACCCGCGCATGCAACGCCCCTGCCTCGGCGGCCGTCATGCGGCCGGCCGCGACCTGCTTGTCGGCGAGCTTGGCGATGCGCGCACGGCCGCGCTCCGCGGCGGGCAGGTCGATGTCCTTGAGTTCGACCGAGATGCCTGCGAGCGCCAGGCTCCACGCGATGCCCGAACCCATCATGCCGGCACCCAGCACGCCGACCTGCGTGACCGGTTCGCTGGCCGGCTGCGCAGGGCGCGCACCACCGCGACGGATGGTGCGGCGATCAAAGAAGTTGAGCGCCGCGAGGTTGCCGGCCACCGGCGACACCGCGAGCTGCGTGAAGCAGTCGCTCTCGATCTTCAGCGCCACGTCGAAAGGCAGCATGCTCGACTCCGCCGCGCAGGCGACGATCGCGCCGGGCGCCGGCAGCAGGCCGCGCGTCTTCTTCGCGTAGCCCGCCGTCAGGCCCGACAGCTGCAGGTGCAGCGTGCCGTCGTACAGCGCACCGCCGGGCACCGCATGGCCCTTGACGTCCCACGGCTGCACCGCGGCAGGCGACTTGGCGATCCAGGCTTTGGCGGCCGCCAGCAGGCCGTCGGCGGCGTCCACCAGCACGTCGACCAGGCCCAGCGCCCGCGCGTCACGCGGCGACAGCAGCGTTCCGTCGGCCAGCAGCGGCACCGCCTTCAGCAGCCCGAGCATGCGCACGCTGCGCACCACGCCGCCACCGCCGGGCATCAGGCCGAGCGTCACTTCGGGGAAGCCGAGCTTGACTTCATCGCTGTCGACGCAGATGCGCGCATGGCAGGCCAGCGCAAGCTCGAGCCCGCCGCCGAGCGCCGAGCCGTTGAGCGCAGCCACCACGGGCCGACCGAGCTTCTCGAGGCGGCGCAACTGCTGCTTGACGCGCTGCGCGTCCGCGAACACCACGGGCGCGCCGGCTCGCACACGGCCGCGCATGGCGGACAGGTCCCCGCCGGCCAGGAAGTCGCGCTTGGCCGACGTGATGACCACGCCGGCCAGCGTGTCGCGCTGCGCTTCGAGCTGGTCGAGCACGGCGTCGAGCTCGTCCTTGTAGGCGTCGCTCATCGTGTTCGACGAGGCCGCAGGGTTGTTCATGTTGACGATGGCCACGCCATCGCCGTCCCGTGTGAGAGTGAAGTAGTTCATGGAGTCCGTGTCCGGCGCAGGCCGGAAAGAAGATGCGGAGGCGCAAAGACGAAAAGATGCAGAGGCAAGACAGGTGCGCGCGTCAGACGCGCTCGATCACCGTCGCGATGCCCATGCCGCCGCCGATGCACATCGTGGCCAGGCCGTAGCGCTGGCCGCGGCGTTCGAGTTCGTCGACCAGCGTGCCGATCAGCATCGCGCCGGTCGCGCCGAGCGGATGGCCCATCGCGATCGCACCGCCGTTGACGTTCACCTTGTCGTGCGGCACGCCCATCTCCTGCATGAAGCGCATCGGGATCGATGCGAAGGCCTCGTTCACTTCGAACAGGTCGATGTCCGCGATCTGCAAGCCTGCGCGCTGCAGCGCCTTGCGGGTCGCCGGCATCGGGCCGGTCAGCATGATGGTCGGGTCGGCGCCGGCCAGCGCGGTCGACACGATGCGCGCGCGCGGACGCACGCCGAGGCGGTCCGCCATGGCGGCGCTGCCGATCAGCACCAGCGCCGCGCCGTCGACGATGGCCGACGAGTTGCCTGCGGTATGCACGTGGTCGATGGTCTCGACCTCGCCGTACTTGCGCAACGCGACCGCGTCGTAGCCTTGCCGGCCCGGCACCTCGAACACCGCCTTGAGCCGACCGAGGCTCGCGCCGTCGGAATCCGGCCGCACGACCTCGTCGATCGCGAGCACGACGCGGCCGAGGCGGTCGCGCACCGGCACCACCGAGCGCGCGAAGCGGCCTTCCTGCCAGGCCGCCGCGGCGCGGCGATGCGATTCCGCGGCATAGGCGTCGACCGCCGCGCGGTCCCAGCCGCCCAGCGTGGCAATCAGGTCGGCACCGATGCCTTGCGGCACATAGTCGGTCGCCAGGCTGAACTCGGGGTCGAACTGCCAGGCGCCGCCGTCCGCGAACATCGGCACGCGCGACATCGACTCGACACCGCCGGCCACGACCAGCGGCTCCCAGCCGGAACGCACCTTCTGCGCCGCAAGGTTCACCGCTTCCAGGCCGGAAGCGCAGAAGCGGTTGATCTGCACGCCGGCCACATTCCAGTCCCAGCCCGCGACCAGCGCTGCGGTCTTGGCGATGTCGGCACCCTGCTCGCCCACCGGCGACACGCAGCCGAGCACCACGTCTTCGACCAGTGCCGTGTCCAGTGACGTGCGGGCCTGCAGCGCGCTCATCAAGCCGGTGAGCAACGTCACCGGTTTCACCTCCTGAAGCGCGCCGCCCGCGCGGCCCTTGCCCCGCGGGGTCCGGACCGCGTCCAGCACAAAAGCTTCATCCGCCATATCTCATTCCCTGCTCATGAATTACACAAGGCCGCGATTCTCATGATCTTTGATCAATGATACAAGATTAATCTGTGATAGATTCCAGCCATCGAAACGCCGCGATATTGCGGCGGCAAGGCCAGCGCAAAGCCCAATTCATGACCGTGAAGATCGACAAACCCCAACGTGGCAGCCTGCGCGACCAGATCTATCTGGCGCTGCGCGAAGGCGTCTGGAGCGGCGCCTTTGCGCCCGGGCAGAGCATCACCATCATGGCGCTGGCGGAACAGATGGAAACGAGTGCCATGCCCGTGCGGGAAGCGCTGCGCCAGCTGGTGGCCGAAGAGGCGATCCAGATGATGCCGAACCGCACGGTCATGGTCCCCGTGCTGTCGCATGGCGCCTTCGACGAGATCACCACCCTGCGCAAGCATGCCGAAGGCCTGCTGGCCGAGCGCGCCGCGACCCGCATCGGCGACGCCGATCTGCAGACGCTGCGCGAGCTGGAGAAGAAGATGGCCGGCCTCGCCTCGCAGCGCGACCTCGACACCTACCTGCGCATGAACCGCGAGTTTCACTTCACCGTGTACCGTGCGGCGCGCTCCGAGATCTACATGAGCCTGGTCGAGCGCCTGTGGCTGCGCGTCGGCCCGCTGATCCGCTACGCGCTCAACGACCGCGAATTCGAGAGCAGCTCCGACAACCACCAGCTCGCCATCGAGGCGCTGGCCCGGCGCGATGGCGACACCGCGCGCCGCGCGTTCGAGCAGGACATCGCCGCCGCCGCCGAAGAGATCAAGGAAGCGTTCAACTTCACCATCGACGGTGGCGCGCTCCTTGCTACCGGCAAGGCCATGAATAAAGGCGCGCGCCGTTCACCGACACCTGCATTGCCGGCCTGAGGGCCTGCTTTTTTTTGCCCTTTAAATATTTGATCAAAGATCACCAATGTCTGGAACTTC
>CAIQMJ010001212.1 GCA_903872875.1 uncultured Variovorax sp. | reverse complement strand
TGGATCACACAAGGGCTGGTGTAGGGCATGGCCAAGCCCGAGCCACTGCGGCATGCAGGCCCGCAGCCCTTGTCGGCGATCTTCGACGATGCCTTGCGCAAACTCCAATCTCGCGTGGGCACACCGTCCGCACGAGCGACGCCGCTGGCCCCTCCCACGCCACCCGCCACATCTATACCGCCGGCGCCGCCCAACGATGGCTTCTTGTTCAGTGGCAACCGCCACGAGAGCGTGCCGCGTGCACTGTTTCTCGATCGACGGTTGACGCCGCTGGAACGCAATGCCTGGCAGGTGTTCCGGCTGCAGCTCAACGACGATGGCCTGACGGCCTTTCCGACCTATGAAGAACTGCGGCCCTACCTGACCGCGATGCCGTGTGGCCCCAAGGCGTCCTCGGAGACGGTGGCGCGGGCGTTGACGATCCTGCGGCTGACGCGCTGGCTCAGCTTGGTACGCCGCCGCCGCGATGCCAGGACCGGACGCATCCTGGGCAATCTCTACGTGCTGCACGACGAGCCGCTCACGCCATTCGAGGCCATGCAGTTGGACCCGGATTACCTAGGCCTGGTCAGCCAGACGCTCACCCATGCCAGCAAGGCTGTGCAGAGCGTTGGCTTGCATACCCTGCAGGAGATCGCCGACGACCCGCTGCTCAGCGGCCGCATGCTGCCCACGCGCCTGCAGGTGTTGTCGCAGCGTTTGGCACGACACGATGCGGAGGATGAGGAAAGTTATCCACAGGAGGGCGCCTTCCACGAATCCGAAGACGGCTCGGACGACCTGCTTCGGATTGACGATCGCCCGACTTCGGATTCCGAACCAGGATCCAAACCCGCGCCAGACCGCCCTCTTCGGAATCCGAATCAGGACCGTACAGTACGTAGCAGCAATAAATCAGAAGTACGTACAGTACCGCGCACGCACGACCACACCCAACTGCCCGGCATCCCCAACATTCGTTTGCCCGAGCACTTCCTGGCCTTGAAGGACGAGCAGCAGGCTGGTGCCCTGGTGGCGCTGCGGCAGGTGGACGACAGTCAGCGTCAGGCGGTGCTTGACGAATGGATGGCACGCTGCGACAGGAGTACGGTGCGCAACCCGGCCGGCTATCTGTTCGGCATCATCCAAAAGGCGATCCGTGGAGAGTTCAAGGCATGGGCGGTGCAAGCAAGCGACACACCGTCCACGCCGCCATCGGTCCCTGCCCAACCGCCACCGCCGCATCAAACCGCCAGTCCCGAGACCGTGCGGGCGCACTTGGAACGGTTGCGCTCGATCCTCCGCCGTCCATGAGGGCAGACTTCCCTGGCTCTCCAGAGCCCTATCCCCTGGGGATAGATGGAACACGCAACCTTCCCGCGTTCCATGAGGCATCCGAAAACAGGCTCGCGCGCGATGCGGCTTGTTCACTGACAGCCTTCCGGCCCATCGCGATGCTGACAACTCGCTCATCCACTGCGAGTCGTCCCCATGGCTAACGAATCCAACGAATCCGCTCCCCTGCAACTGAACCTCGGGGCGTTGCGCAGCGCGATGGCGCTGACGCTGCACACCCACCACGCTTCTCGCATCTGGCATGGCCGCGCCCCTGCGGAAGGCCGCGCCGGCATCATCGGCTTGAACGGCTTCGTCTCCATCATGAACAAGATGAAGCGCGGCGCCGAACAGGACGACCCGTACTCGGACTGGTGGATGCTGCGCATCGAGGAGAAGCTGACCCAAACCAAGGTCAGCCTGCAGGCGCTGCGCGAGCAGGTGGATCAAGCCCTGGCTGACGTTCCACCCACGCTCAGTCTCGGCGAGAACCTGAACGTGCAGCCGGTGAAACTGCCGCTGTTCGTAAACGCTCAGCTCGGCTTCATGGCGGTGTACCTGCTGGCCGACTACGACGACCTGGCGCGCAAGCTGATCCTGGCGCACCACACGGCGCTGATCGACCGCAGCACGCTGGAACGCTGGCTCAACGAAGGCGCGCACGCGCTGCGCAGCCTGTTTTCCCTGGCCCAGCAATACCGTTACTCGGGCACCCAGCGCGATGACTTCGCCGCCAACAATGCCGCAGCACGCGCGGCGCTTGAAAAATACGGGCCACTGCCGCAGGACGTGCTCGAAGGCACCCGGCGCTCGCGCTTCGCACCACCACTGCTACGCCGCACGCCACAGAACACCACGCAGCGCGACGCGGACGAAGTCGGAGCTAGCGTACCGCCGGAGGCGCCGGGCACACCCACAACCGATGTCGCGACCGAAAGCCCTGCCAAGTCCGACAAACCCAGGAAATCAGTGAAGTCCGCCAAGGCGACCGCGTCCTCCGATGAAGATAGGCCAGCATGACAGGGACCAATCCGATGGCCCAGCACTTCAATCCACTGGAACAGACGGACTTTCAGCGGCTGGAACACGCAGCCTACCTAAAAGGCCTTTTGAAGCCTTTTAAAGGTAAGGGAGCGCTAGCGACCTGGGCCAGCCAGTGCGCGGTTCTACGCGACGAAGTGATTGCGCTGGGACAGCAACGTGTCCTGCAACAGGCGCGCAGCTACCCCTTCAACCTGCTCGGTGTGCAACTGGCCCAACCGACCACTGGCGCAGGCACGGTGTTTCTTCGCTGGCGCAACCTCGATCGTTCGCTGATGG
>CAIQMJ010001211.1 GCA_903872875.1 uncultured Variovorax sp. | reverse complement strand
CGCCCGCGCCCGCGCCCGCGCCCGCGCCGAGCTCGTCACGCTGGCCGGCGACGGCTTCGAGCGCTTCCGTGATGTTCGCCATCGCCGCTCCCGAGACGTCACGTGTCGCGCGGCTGGTGCGCCCGGTCGTGCCGTCGGCGCGCGAGGAGCCTTGTCGAGGCCGCAATCGCCCTGGACACGCCGATCTGGGGACATCATGTCCCATGGCCGCGACCTGCGCGGCGTGCGCACCGGCCTGTGGACGTGCGCGCGGACGGCTGGGACATCGACGCCGAAGTGCGCGACGCGGTGCTGGCCGCCACGCGGCCCTTCGACTAGGTGCTGTCGGTGTTCAACCGGTCCGAGCAGCCGGCCGCGTCGATCAACTGCGGCTATTCGCCGGCGGCCTGCCGATCGGCCTGTAGATCCCGGGACGCCGCTTCGACGACCTGGGGCGTGCTGCAGATGGCCGCGTTCTATGAATCCGCGCGGGGTGCGCAGCCACCGTGGCCGGAGCCGGGCCAGGGCAATGGCTGGTTCGCTCAACGACGCTCGAAAGGGGGCGGCATGCCGAGTCCGGAAGCCGGCCGGACTTGAATACAAGTTGGATACGCGGCACCATCGCGGCAGGCACGGCCGCAGCATCCGCATGCCGATTCTGCGACTGGACCTGCCCACAAGGTTTCCCCCACAGACCACAGGAACGCACCATGTTCGGACTCACTCCCCTCGGCCTGGCCCACACGGCCATCAGCCTCGTCGCACTTGCCGCCGGCATCGCCGCGCTGGTCCGCTTCGGCGAGATTCCAGCGCGACACCTGCTCGGCCGCACGTATATCTGGGCCACGGTACTGACCTGCCTGACGGGCTTCGGCATCTTCCGGCACGGCGGCTTCGGGGCGCCACATGCGCTGGGCGTCATCACGCTGCTGGTGCTCGGGGTCGCGGCCCTCGCCGGCGCCAGGCCGGTGTTCGGGCGCGCGTCGCGCTACATCGAGACGATCGCCTATTCCGTCACGCTGTTCTTCCACATGATTCCGGGACTGACCGAGACCTTCACCCGCCTGCCGGCCGGCGCACCGTTGTTCAACGGCCCGGACGATCCGGCGCTGCAGAAGGTGGTCGGCGTGTTCTTTATCCTGCTGCTGATCGGTTGTGCACTGCAGGTGCGCCGCCTGTATGCAGGCCGGTCGCCGTGGCAACCGGTCCGGCCAGCGCTCTGACACCGCCGCCGCCGAGACAGGCGGCCCATCAGGTTCCTGCTCTGCGTCAAGATTGGGTGTCGAATGTTTCAGTTGAAGCCCGACGGCAATGCAGGCGCAATCGGCCGGGCGCACACTGGCTGTGTTCCGCGCTGCCGTGCGTTCCGACGCGCGGTATGCGGACCCTCGTTCATCAACCACATCATTTCGAAAGCGAACCGCCATGACCGCAAATAGCGAGAGCCAGACTGCCCAATTGCAAGCCCGCCGCAAGGCATCGCTGGCCACACCCAGCGACCTGCCGGCAGAGGCCACGCGCGACATCGCCGCCGCGCTCAACGGCGTGCTCGCCGATGTCTTCGCGCTGTACCTGAAGACCAAGAACTTCCACTGGCACATGAGCGGCGCGCATTTCCGCGACTATCACCTGCTGCTGGACGAACAGGGCGACCAGCTCTACGCGATGACCGACCCGATCGCCGAGCGCATCCGCAAGGTGGGCGGCACCACGCTGCGTTCGATCGGACACATCGCACGCACGCAGCGCATCAGTGACAACGACGCCGACTACGTCGATCCGCTGGACATGCTTGCCGAGCTGCGCGAAGACAACAAGACGCTGGCCGCCCGCATGCGCGAGGCCCACAACGTGACCGACGAGCACCGCGACATCGCATCCTCCAGCCTGCTGGAAAACTGGATCGACGAGACCGAACGCCGTACCTGGTTCCTGTTCGAGTCGAGCCGCAACGCCGGCTGATCGACGGACGCGAACAGCGCATACGAAAGAGCCGGCTGCTCGTCGCAGCCGGCTCTTTTCGTTTGTTTCGCTTCAGGCCTGAATGAAGGCCAGCAGATCGGCGTTGAACTTGTCGGCGTGCGTCGTCGCAATGCCGTGCGGCGCGCCGGCGTAGATCTTGAGCGTCGCGTCCTTCACCAGCTTGGCGGACAGCAGGCCCGCCGCCGCGATCGGCACGATCTGATCGTCGTCGCCATGCACCACCAGCGTCGGCACGTCGATGCGCTTCAGGTCTTCGGTGAAGTCGGTCTCGGAGAACTGCCTGATGCAGTCCAGCAAACCCTTGTGGCCACCGAGCATGCCCTGCAGCCAGAACGAATCGCGCATGCCTTGCGAGACCTTGGAATCGGGGCGGTTGGCGCCGTAGAACGGCGTCGTCAGATCCTGGAAGAACTGCGAGCGGTCGGCGCGCACGCCGGCGCGGATGCCGTCGAACACCTCGATCGGCAGTCCGCCCGGATTGGCCGCCGTCTTCAGCATCAGCGGCGGCACCGCGCTCAGCAGCACGGCCTTGGCGACCCGTCCGGTGCCGTGGCGGCCGATGTAGCGCGCGACTTCGCCGCCGCCGGTGGAATGGCCGACCAGCACCGCATCGCGCAGGTCGAGCAACTCGATCAGTTGCGCGAGATCGTCGGCATAGGTGTCCATGTCGTTGCCGTGCCAAGGCTGGCTGGAACGGCCATGCCCGCGCCGGTCGTGCGCAATCACGCGGAAGCCCCGCTCGCCCAGGAAGACCATCTGCGCGTCCCACGCGTCGGCCGACAGGGGCCAGCCGTGCGAGAAGACGACCGGGCGTCCGCTGCCCCAGTCCTTGTAGAAGATGGATGTGCCGTCGGTGGTGGTGAAGATGCTCATGGCTCGCGCTCCTTGAGTGATGCCCTGGTGACGGCATGGCCGGCAGGACGGGTTGAAGATCGGATCGGCGGCGGTGCCGCAACGGGCGCTCGCACTGCCCGTCGCCTCCATGCTCCCTACGCGGCGTTGCCCTGCGATGTCGGGCGGCGCTCCGACGATTTCAGTTGTAGTCGATATTCGCGCGGCGCAGCGCATCGGCCAGCCGCGCGGCGAGCTCGCGCTGCGCCAGCGGCTTGTGCAGCACCGTGCCGACACCGGCGTCGCTCGCGCGCTGGAGCAGCGCGGGGCTGACCCGGCCGCTCATCAGAATCACCGGCAGGCCGGGCCGCATCGATCGCATCGCGCGGGCGAGTTCGCTGCCGCTCATGCCGGGCAGCATCTCGTCGCTGAGTACCGCGTCGAAGCGCGCCGGGTCGGCCTCGACTGCAGCCAGCGCACGCTCGGCGGAGTCGAAACCCACCGGCTCGTAACCGAGCCCGGCCAGCGTCTCTTCCACCCATTCGACCAGCGCGTGCTCATCGTCCACCACCAGCACGACCTCGCCCTGGCCGGCCGGCCCTTCGGCCTCGACAACTTCGATCGGCGATGCACAGTCGCCCGAAATCGGAAGCCAGACCGACACCTGCGTGCCTTGCCCGGGAACCGACACCACCTCGACTGCACCGCCCAGGTCCGTCACGATGCCGTGCACGACGGACAGCCCGAGGCCAGTGCCTCCGCCCTGCTTCTTGGTGGTGAAGAAGGGCTCGAAGATGCGCTGCAGCGACTCGGGCGCAATCCCGATACCGGTATCTTCGACTCGCAGGCACACATAGATGCCAGGCGCGAGTTCCGCATGCGGGAGTGCCGCCGGCGTATCACGCACGTGCCGCTCGAGCCCGACGGATACCGTGCCGGGGCCGTCGATCGCCTGCACCGCGTTGGTACAGATATTCATCACGACCTGGTAGAGCTGGGTGGCATCTGCCAGCACCGCGCTGCCGCGAGCGCGCAGTTCGGTCTGCAGATCAACGCCACGTGGCAACGTCGATGCCAGCATCGCCACCACCTCCTCGACAAGGTTCTGCACATCCACGGGCGCGCGTTCCGACACGCCGCTGCGGCTGAAATCGAGGATGCGCCGCACGAGCAACCGGGCACGCGCGCCACCCTGCATCACACGGTCGATGTGACGGCGCAGGGCGCTGCCGTTCTCGGCCTGTTGCT
>CAIQMJ010001210.1 GCA_903872875.1 uncultured Variovorax sp. | reverse complement strand
GGTGGCGAGCTCTCGAACAACAAGGGCATCAACAAGGAGGGCGGCGGCCTGACGGCGCCGGCACTCACGGCCAAGGATATGGAGGACATCAAGACCGCGATGAGCTTCCAGGCCGATTACGTCGCAGTGAGCTTTCCGAAGAACGCGACCGACATGGAAATGGCGCGGCAGCTGTGCAACGTGGCTGCGGCCGAATACGGCCACCGACCCGGGATGATCGCGAAGATCGAGCGCGCCGAGGCGATCCCGAAGCTCGAGGAGATCCTGCGCGCCAGCGACGGCATCATGGTCGCCCGAGGCGACCTGGCGGTGGAAGTCGGCAATGCCGCCGTGCCGGCGCTGCAGAAGAAGATGATCCGCATGGCGCGCGAGATGGACAAGGTCGTGATCACCGCCACGCAGATGATGGAGTCGATGATCACCAACCCGGTGCCGACCCGTGCCGAGGTCAGCGACGTGGCCAATGCGGTGCTCGACGGTACCGATGCGGTGATGCTCTCCGCCGAAACCGCCTCGGGCCGTTATCCGCTCGAGACTGTGCGCGAGATGAGCCGCATCTGTGAAGCCGCCGAGGCTGCCGAAGACCCGCAACTCGACGCCGACTTCAGCGGCAAGAGCTACAGCCGCATCGACCAGTCGATCGCCATGGGCGCGCTGTTCACCGCGCATCACCTCGGCGCCAAGGCGATCGTCGCGCTGACGGAGTCCGGTTCCACCCTGCTCTGGATGAGTCGGCACCGTGCCCATATCCCGATGTATGCGCTGACCTCGCGGCTTGCGACGCAGCGCAAGCTGGCGCTTTATCGCAACGTGCGGCCGCTGCTGATGGATTCGCAATCCGATCGCGACGATGCGCTGGCGCAGGCAGAGGCGCATCTCAAGAAGCGTGGCATTCTGCAGAGCGGCGACGTCTACGCCATCACCTGCGGCGAGCCGATGGGTGCGCCGGGCGGTACCAACATGCTGAAAATCTGCCGGGCGGACTGATCGGCCTGGACCGTCGCGGGCTGGCTGCCGCGTCCTACCGTCGGCGTCGCCGGGCATGCGGCATCCTCTCGGCGCGCCGGCTGTCTGGGAAGCGCGTGTTTCGGGTCGTCCGAAACCAGTCCCGCACCGGCTGCGTACAGTCTTCATGCCCATTCCTCGCCTGTTCCGGCGGCAGCGTGCGCTGCTCACCGCCCTCGCCGTGGTCGCCATCGCCGCCGCCTTGCCCGCCTGCTCTCCGACCAAGCTCCTGAACCGCATGGTGCCCGACAGCACCTATGTGTTCGAAGGCGGCATCGCCTACGGCAGCGAGCCGCGTCAGCTGCTGGACACCTATGTGCCGCGGCCCGACGCCAGGCCTGTGCCCGGTGGCCGCCCGATGGTCGTGTTCTTCTACGGCGGCGCGTGGACCACGGGCGAACGCGCCACCTTCAAGTTCGTCGGCGAGGCGCTGGCGTCGCGCGGCGCGGCGGTCGTGATTCCGGACTACCGGCTGTCGCCCGAGGTGACCTACCCGGTATTCGTGCGCGACAGCGCGCGGGCGATGAAGTGGGCGTTCGACAACGCAGCGCGCCTGGGCGTCGACCCGAAGCGGATCTTCGTGATGGGCCACAGTTCGGGTGCCTACAACGCGGCCATGCTGGCGCTCGACCCACGCTGGCTGGCCGATGTCGATGCCAGCCCCAGGCAACTGGCCGGCTGGATCGGCCTGGCCGGGCCGTACGACTTCCTGCCCATCGAGAACCCGGATGCGCAAGCTGCGTTCAACTGGCCGCGCACGCCGCGGGATTCGCAGCCGATCGCCCACGTTACCTCGGGGTCGCCGCGCGCGCTGCTGATGGCCGTGACCAAGGACAACCTGGTCGATCCAGTGCGCAACACGGCGCAGATGGCGCAAAAGTTGCGTGCCGTCGGCGTGCCGGTCGAGACGCACGAGTTCGACAACCTGAGCCACGTGACATTGATCGGCGCGGTCGCCAAACCGCTGCAGTGGTTGGGTGGCCCTGTGCTGCCGCCGATCGTGTCGTTCATTGGACTGGCGCCAAAGACGGCCGATACAATCTTTGACGATCCCCCATCCCCTACCGCCGTGTCTACGGCCATGAACGAGAGAGCGACACAGTGAATCAGGACCAACTGAACAAAGTCTCCACGGGCAAAGGCTTCATTGCCGCGCTGGACCAGAGCGGCGGCAGCACGCCGAAGGCGCTCAAACTGTATGGCGTCGAAGCCAGCGCCTACAAGAACGATGCCGAGATGTTCGATCTCGTGCACGCCATGCGCAGCCGCATCGTGACGAGCCCGGCCTTCGACGGCAAGCGCGTCCTGGGTGCGATCCTGTTCGAGGCCACGATGGACCGCCAGATCGACGGCATCGACGCAGCCGAATACCTCTGGGCGCGCAAGCAGGTCGTGCCTTTCCTGAAGGTCGACAAGGGCCTGGCCGATGAAGCCGACGGCGTGCAGCTGATGAAGGCGATGCCGGAACTCGACGCGCTGCTCAAGCGCGCCGCAGCCAAGGGCATCTTCGGCACCAAGATGCGCTCGGTGGTCAATGCGGCCAACGAGAAGGGCATCGCCGCGGTGCTCGACCAGCAATTCGCGGTCGGCCAGCAGATCCTGGCCGCCGGTCTGATGCCGATCCTGGAGCCCGAAGTCTCGATCGGCGCGGCCGACAAGAAGGAAGCCGAAGCCATCCTGAAGGACGGCTTCCTGAAGCGCCTCGACGCACTGACCGGCGACGCCAAGGTCATGCTCAAGCTCACGCTGCCGACCGTCGAAGGCTTCTTCGGCGAGCTCGTCGCCCATCCGAAGGTGGTGCGCGTGGTCGCACTGTCGGGTGGCTATCCGCGCGACGAGGCCAACGTGCATCTGTCGCGCAATCCCGGCATCATCGCCAGCTTCAGCCGCGCCCTGACCGAAGGCCTGAGCGCCCAGCAGTCCGACGCCGAATTCAACGGCGCGCTGGACAAGGCGATCGAGTCGATCTACCAGGCGTCGATCACCTGATCCGCTGAGGCATCGGGGCCTGCGCCCCGTCGCAACGGCCACCGCTCGCGGTGGCTTTTTTCTGCGCGCACAATCTGCGCCTGTTTTCGCTTTTTTCCGGGCATCCCCATGACGACCGTCCACACATCCTCCATCGAAAGCCTTCCCCTGCTCGCGCGCGGCAAGGTACGCGACAACTACGCGGTCGGCAGCGACCGCATCCTGATGGTGGCGAGCGACCGGCTCAGTGCATTCGACGTCATCATGGGCGAGCCGATTCCGGGTAAGGGCGTGATCCTCACGCAGATGGCGCTCTGGTGGTTCGATCGCCTGGGCCACATCTGCCCGAACCACCTGACCGGCGATGCGCCCGAGAGCGCGGTCACGGCGGCCGAGGTGCCGCAGGTGAAGGACCGCTCGATGCTCGTCAAGCGCCTGAAGCCGATCCCCGTGGAAGCGGTGGTGCGTGGCTATCTGGCCGGCAGCGGCTGGAAGGAATATCAGGAGAATCAGGCGGTCTGCGGCGTGCCTCTGCCACCGGGCCTGACCAACGCAAGCCAACTGCCGCGCCCGATCTTCACGCCCGCGGCCAAGGCGGCGGCCGGCGAGCACGACGAGAACATCAGCTACGACCGGGTGGTCGAGATCGTCGGTCCGCTGCTCGCGCAGCAGATCCGCGAGACCAGCATCGCCATCTACGAGACCGCCGCGAAGATCGCGCTCTCCAAGGGCATGATCATTGCCGACACCAAGTTCGAGTTCGGCCTCGACGAGGACGGCACGCTCGTACTGATGGACGAGGTGCTCACGCCCGACAGTTCGCGCTACTGGCCGGTCGAGGGCTATGAAGAGGCGCTGCGCACCGGTGCCAACCCGCCGAGCTACGACAAGCAATTCGTGCGCGACTGGCTCGAGGCCACCAAGATCAACGGCAAGCCCTGGGACAAGACCCCGCCCGCGCCGCGCCTGCCGGCCGAGGTGATCGAAAAGACGGCCGCCAAATACCGCGAGGCGTTGGAACGTCTCACCGGCTGATCGCCCGGCCGCGCGCCGTCGGCGTTCAGCGGCCCGAGTCGAGCACCGCGAGCGTGCGGCCACCGCTGTCCGTCAGCGTGAGCAGGCGGCCGGCCTTGCCGTAGCCCGTCGTGGCCTGCAGTGCATTGAGGAAGTTGATCTCCAGCGCAGTGCGGCCTTGGTCGGCGCAGGCCATTCGGGTGGAGGCCAGCGGCCCCATCTTCAGCGTTCCGCCTGCGCGCTGGTAAGGCCCCGACAGCTGGTTGCAGCCACCGAAGCCCGACACGCGCGTACCGTCGAAGCGCAACTGCGGATCGCGTTGCGGATCGCCGCCCCAGACCACTTCCTGTTCGTTCAATATCGTCAGACGCCAGGTGCGCGCTTCGATCGGCTCGTCCAGGCTCACGCTGGTGCCGCAGCCGGCGAGCAGCGCGGTGGTGGCGACCAACAAGACCGCGATTGCGGCGGAACGGGCGGAGAGACGCATGGTGGATCCTTCAGGCAGGTTCGGCAGGTTTCGGGCAAGTGCGTGAGCGCGGAGATGCGTCGCGATGATGCGAGCGCCGTCATGGTAATGCGCTGTTGCAGGACTTTCACCCTCTACGCATGTGTGTCGGCCGCGTATCAGGCGTCGAGCGCGTCGAAGGCTGCATCGTCCGGGCCGATGGCTGCGGGCGGACGCCAGCCGGCGTCGCGCAGCGAATGCGCCACCTGGTTTTCCACGCCCATCAGCACCGCGAACAAGGCCATGCGCACCGGAATGCCGTTGTCCGTCTGGCGGAAGATCGCCAGCCGCGCATCGTGGTTCAGGTCGGTGCTCAGGTCATTGGCGCCGGGTCGGCTGTCACGCGGCAGCGGGTGCATCACCAGCGTCTGCGGCGTGCAATATGCGTCGACGATCGCCTGATTGACCTGGAAATCCGGCGTGTAGCCTTCGAAGGCTTCCTGCTCCGTGAAGCGCTCTTTCTGGATGCGCGTGGCGTAGACCACGTCGGCGCCGCGCAGTCCGTCCGCCAGCGACGAGGTCTGCGCCACCACATGCCCATGCCGCGAGATCTGGTCGAGCAGGTAGGCCGGCAGTTCCAGCCGCTCCGGCGCGATCAGCGTGAACTTCATGCCGCGGTACAGCGCCAGCAGCTTGACCAGCGAGTGCACCGTGCGCCCGTATTTCAAGTCGCCGACGAAGGC
>CAIQMJ010001209.1 GCA_903872875.1 uncultured Variovorax sp. | reverse complement strand
CTTGCTCATGCGCAACGCCAGCGGCGAGACGTCGACCAACTTGTCGGTCGGCATTTTCTCCGCGGATGGATCGTTCACCGGAAGCTCGATGCCCGAAAGCTTGGAGCCTTGCTGTGCCTCATTCGCCCGTTCTGCTTGGCTGGTGTGTGCAGAACGGGCTACAGAAAAGAATAGAAGCACCTGAACGGTATCTTTCTGTCCCCCCAGTAATCAGCCGCATCGCGGAAAATGTCGAGCAGCTGTTCGCGCGCTTCCTTGTCGAACTTTGAATTCGCGGGAATCTGCTCGAGCACCACGATGAAGCCCGGCTGCGGGCCCGATTTGTGCAAGGGATCCGTCATGCAGTCGTATAGCGCATCGAAGTTCTTCCCGAAATGCGCCGGGAAGGTGAATTGCTGCGCGATCAGGTCGAGCACATCCTGTTTGGTCAACGCGTTGGCCAGATTGGCGTAGAGAAAATGATGCCCCGCCGCGTTGGCTGCTTCTTGCAGATCGTTCACTCGAAACGCTCGAATCGACTGCACGATATTGGGGCGCACTCCACGAAGGGATAAAGTCATCTCCGCTGGTCTTTCCATGGTTGTCGTCATTTCTTTTCCGGGACGCTGTAGGGCGCTAATCCCATTCAATTCATCGCTCACGGAATAATCCGTTTGAAGCTTGCGTAGTGATCGGCCGTGTACCAACATGCTGCTGGTCTGGTTTTTTCACCTCCGCAGACAATGCGTCGCGCTCCACGATTGCGTGAGCCCGGCGTATCGACGGTGTACTCGCGGTAATACCCCCGCTGTTCGGATGGCAGGGATCGTTCGCGATTGCCGAATACCGTGCCGTCCTTGTCGTGCTTGAACGGGCCGCCATTCAGAATGGCGCCATACGTTCGCTGACCCTGCACGGGCAAGTCTGCCAGTGCGATCGATTCCTTTGCCGATTGTCCGGATCTGGTTCCGAAAAAGTCTCGAGCCTGTGCGCCTGGGACCAGCGCCAGCAGCATCAAGCCGGTGAGCGCAAATCGAGACGCAAAGGACGTGATCGAGGCCATTGACGAGGCGATTAACGCCGTTGGTCACCAAAGAAAAGAACGGACCGAATCTGGGGCAAACCTGGGGTTAACCCGCAAATCAAGCCCGCCAGTGTGCATCACGCGCGCGCAAATAGCAAGCGCCTGCTCAATCTTTGAGCAGGCGCACAGGCTTTGGATTGTTTTGCGAAGTTAGCGACCGCTGTCGCTGTGGCGCCTATCGGTCGGCGTTGGCGTCGGCGACCGTAAGGGCGGTCATGTTCACGATACGGCGCACGGTCGCACTGGCCGTGAGGATATGCACAGGCTTGGCTGCACCGAGCAAGACCGGGCCGATGGCGATGTTGCCGCCCGCCGCGGTCTTCAGCAGGTTATAGGAAATGTTGGCTGCATCCAGGTTGGGGAACACCAGCAGATTGGCGTCGCCTGCCAGTGCGCTGTGCGGCATCACCGCGTCGCGTTGCCTGCCGTCAAGCGCTACGTCGCCGTGCATCTCGCCATCGACTTCCAGCCAAGGCGCCTGCACGCGAAGCAGGTCCAGCGTGCGTCGCATCTTTACCGCGCTCGGCTGATTGCTGGTGCCGAAGTTGGAGTGCGACAGCAGCGCAACCTTCGGCTTCAGGCCGAAACGCATCATCTCTTCCGCGGCCATGGTCGTGATTTCGGTCAGTTCTTCCGGCGTCGGGTCGTAATTGACGTGTGTATCGACCAGGAAGACTTGGCGATCCGGCAAGAGCAGGCCATTCATGCAAGCATAGATAGGCAGATCCTGCGGTGTGCTTGCGCAGCCACCGGGTCGTTTGCCGATCACCTGGTCGATGTAGTGCAGATGGAGCACGGTGTTGCCCCAGGTGCCGCAGATCATGCCGTCGACCTCGCCCTTGTGCAGGAGCATCGAGCCGATCAGCGTCAAACGGCGACGCATCTCGATCTTGGCCGTCTGTATCGTGGTGCCCTTGCGCTCCGTCATGCGGTGGTAGGTCTGCCAGAAATCACGGTAGCGGTGATCCTGTTCGACGTTGACGATGTCGTAGTCGAGCTCTTCCTTGAGGCGCAAGCCGAATTTTTCGATCCGCGCAGCAATGATGGCCGGCCGGCCGATCAGTGTCGGGCGAGCCAGACCTTCGTCGACCACGATCTGCGCAGCGCGCAGCACGCGCTCTTCCTCGCCTTCGCAATAGGCGACCCGCTTCTTGGTTGCGCGCTTGGCGGCGTCGAAGATCGGCTTCATCGTCGTGCCGGACGCGTAGACGAAGCTCTGCAGCTTGTCGCGATACGCGTCCATGTCTGTGATGGGGCGCATCGCCACACCGCTCTCCGCCGCCGCCTTTGCGACCGCGGGCGCAATCTTCATCATCAGCCGCGGATCGAAAGGCTTCGGAATCAGGTATTCGGGGCCGAAAGTGAGCTTTTCGCCGACATAGGCCGCAGCGACGCGCTCGCTCTGCTCGGCCTGGGCCAGTTCCGCGATCGCATGGACGGCCGCGACTTCCATCTCGTCCGTGATGGTGGTCGCGCCGCAGTCGAGCGCACCGCGGAAGATATAGGGAAAGCACAGGACGTTGTTGACCTGATTCGGGTAATCAGTGCGTCCGGTTGCCATCACGACGTCATCGCGCACTGCATGCGCATCTTCGGGCGAAATCTCCGGATTGGGGTTGGCCAGGGCGAAGATCACCGGCTTGGCGGCCATCTTGGCGACCATCGCGGGCTTGAGCACGCCACCAGCCGACAAGCCGAGGAATACGTCGGCCCCTTCGATGACTTCGGATAAGGAGCGCGCTTCCGTCTTCTGCATGTATTGGCGCTTATCGTCATCCATCAGCTCGGTGCGGCCTTCGTACACCACGCCGGCGAGATCGGTCACGAACACGTTCTCGCGCTTCAGGCCCACCTTGAGCAAGAGATTCAGGCAGGCCAGCGCTGCAGCCCCCGCGCCGGACGTGACGAGCTTCACCTCGCCGATGTCCTTGCCCACCACCTTCAAGCCGTTGAGCATCGCCGCGGCGACCGTGATGGCGGTGCCGTGCTGGTCGTCATGGAACACCGGGATCTTCATGCGTTTGCGCAGTTCGCGCTCCACGTAGAAGCAGTCCGGTGCCTTGATGTCCTCGAGGTTGATGGCGCCGAAGGTCGGCTCCAGCGCTGCGATCACCTCGACCAGTCGAGCCGGGTCCTTCTCGGCGATCTCGATGTCGAATACGTCGACGCCAGCAAACTTCTTGAACAGGACCCCCTTGCCTTCCATCACCGGCTTGGACGCCAGCGGGCCGATGTCGCCCAGGCCCAGCACGGCCGTGCCGTTGGTGATGACTGCCACCAGATTGCCGCGCGCCGTGTACTTGAATGCGTTCGCCGGGTCCTTGACGATCTCCTCGCAGGGTGCCGCCACGCCAGGCGAATAGGCCAGTGCCAGGTCGCGCTGGTTGACCATCTGTTTGGTCGCCGCGATGGCGATCTTTCCGGGCACCGGGAATTCGTGGTACTCGAGCGCGGCGCGACGCAGTTCGGCGCGTTTTTCCTCGATGCTGGGACTGGCGCTGGCCGGGGTGCTGGGACGGGACGAATCGGACATGGAAAGCGAACTCCTGCTGTCCCGGCGCATGCGAAAGACGCGTCGGCGACATCGTTATAGGGCGCGCGATTGTAGACCTCGTCCTCGTCGACATAGAGCGCATGGCTGGCATCGGGGCCGCATCGGCATGTGGCAATATGCCCCGGCTCAATCCAACAACAGAGGAGACGCCATGGCACTGATGGACTTCATTCGCAAGCAGTTCATAGACATCATCCAGTGGACAGAGACCGGCGATGGCACGCTGGCCTGGCGATTCCCGATGGCGGAAATGGAAATCCAGAACGGCGCGTCGCTCACCGTGCGCGAGTCGCAGGTCGCCGTGTTCGTGAACGAGGGCCAGGTGGCCGACGTGTTCGCTCCCGGCATGTACAAGCTCACGACGCAGACGCTGCCGGTACTGACCTATCTGAAGAACTGGGACAAACTGTTCGAGTCGCCGTTCAAGAGCGATGTCTACTTCTTCAGCACGCGCCAGCAGGTCGACCAGAAATGGGGCACGCCGCAGCCGATCACCATCCGCGACAAGGACTTCGGTGCCGTGCGACTGCGCGCCTTCGGCAACTACAGCTTTCGCATCGGTGACGCAAAGCAGTTCCATACCGAGATTTCCGGCACGCGCGACATCTACACAGTGGCCGATCTCGATGGCCAACTGCGCGGGCTGGTGCTGCAGAACATCAGCAACGCGATCGCGTCGAGTGGCGTTCCTTTCCTCGATCTGGCGGCGAACCAGATCCAGTTCGCCCAGGCGCTGGCCGCGCAACTGCAGCCCGAGTTCGCCAAGATCGGCATCCGGCTCGAGAACATCACGGTGCAGAACGTGTCGCTGCCCGAGGAACTGCAGAAGGTCCTCGACCAGAAGATCGGCATGGGCATGGTCGGCAACGACATGGGCAAGTTCATGCAATACCAGACGGGGCAGGCCATTCCGAAATTCGCCGAGGGCGCAAGCCAGGGCGGCGGCGTGGCGGGCGATGCAATGGGGCTCGGCGCCGGCGTGGCGCTCGGCCAGGTGCTGGCGCAGAACCTCGCCCAGGGCCTGAACCCGAACGCAGCGGCGACTGCTGCCGTGGCGGCCGCGGCACCCGTGACCGAGATCGGTGCCAACGACGTCATGGCCACGCTCGAAAAGCTGGGCGATCTGAAGACGAAGGGCATCCTGACCCAGGAAGAGTTCGACGCCAAGAAGGCCGAACTGCTCAAAAAGCTGGTCTGACACCCGAGGCATGGTCGAGTCCGCTCAGCGCGCCTACCGCGCGCCGTGCCCTGGGTGCGGCGCGCCGGTCGAATTCAGATCGGCGCAGTCGGCCTTCGCCGTCTGTCCGTTCTGCCAGAGCACGGTCGTTCGGCAGGGCGACACGCTCGCACGCATCGGCAAGATGGCGGAGTTGTTCGACGACTTCAGCCCACTGCAGCTGTTCGCAGCCGGCCGCATCCAGGACAAGCCGTTCACGCTCGTCGGCCGTCTGCAATGCGGCTATGCCGGCGGCCGCTGGACCGAATGGATCGCGTCGCTCGACGGTGATCGCACAGGCGTCCTGAGCGAGGACAACGGCGCCTTCGTCTTCGCGCTGCCGCTGGAACTCGACCGCGAGGCGCCGCCTGCCGAGACGCTGCGCGTCGGCGCGACGGCCGCATTCAACGGCCAGCACTACACCGTCGCGTCCAATGAGCAGGTGACGCTCGTCTCGGCCCAGGGCGAACTGCCGAAGCTGCCCGAACCGGGCAAGCCGTTTGCGGCGGTCGAGCTGCGCAACGACCAGGGCCTGGTACTGAGCCTCGACTATTCCAGCACGCCGCCGGCCGCCTACCTCGGCCGCGCCGTCGAGCTCGACGACCTGCAGCTCACCGGCCTGCGCGACGCACCGGCCAAGGAAGAGAAAGGCCGCAGCTTCAACTGCCCGAACTGCGGCGCGCCGGTCGCCGTCAGGCTGGATGACAGCAAGAGCATCGCCTGCGGCATGTGCCACAGCATCATCGATCTGACTCAGGGCATCGGTGGCGAGTTGAAGCATGTGGAGCAGGCGGAGTCGGTGCGACCGCTGATCGCGCTCGGCAGCGTCGGCCAGCTGCAGGGCGTGGCCTGGCAGGTGGTCGGCTTCCAGCATCGGACGGGTGTCGAGCCCGGCGACGACGAGCCCTTCGGCTGGAGCGAATACCTGCTCTACAACCGCAAGCGCGGCTTCAGCTTCCTGGTGGACGCGGAGGACGGCTGGAGCATGGTCCGCCCGACCACCGGCGCACCCATGCTCGACGAATCGGCCAAGACCGCGACCTACCTCGGCAAGGCCTACCAGCAGCAGTACGCCTACGACGCCGAGACGAGCTACGTGGCCGGCGAGTTCTACTGGCAGGTCGAGCGCGGACAGAAAACCTACAACCGCGACTTCGCGCGCGGTCCGGCGCTGCTGTCGATGGAGCGCTCCGCCAACGAGATCACCTGGTCGTCCGGCAGCAAGATCGACAGCGGCGCCGTGGCGTCCGCGTTCAAGCTAGACGACAACAAGGACATGTTCGCGCGCGGCGACGCCGCACCGCTGAGCGCCGCGTCGGGCATGGGTTGCGGCACCATCATCCTGATCCTCATCGTGATCGTCGTCGTCCTGCTCCTGATGAGCACGTGCAGCGGCCGTGGCGGTGGCAGCAGCGGTTCGTCGTCGAGCAGTTCCCGCAACTCGGGCGGCTCGTACGGCGGTTATTCGAGTGGCGGCGGCCACAAGTGATTTGCATGAAACGAATGAAGACTGGAGGTCCCGATGGGATTTGAATCGTTGAGGCCCGGCATCCTGCTGGGGTCGCTGGTCTACGCGCTGATCGGCGTGATGATCTTCTGGGTATGCTTCCTGATCATCGACAAGATCACGCCCTACGACCTGTGGGGCGAGATCGTCGAGAAGCAGAACGTGGCGCTGGGTCTGGTGGTCGCGGCCATGTGCCTGGGCATTTCGATCATCGTCGCCGCCGCGATCCATTGAGCCGCCCTGCTTTGCACTCCGCTTCGCTGCGTGTCATTCGCCACCCCGCCAGGGTGCGGCGCGGCCCGCCTTGGGGCGGCCCGGCGGCGGCCTGATCCGTGGATAGCTCGCACACGCAGGGGCGCCCGCAGCCCGTCGAAATCGCCCTGCTCGCCAGCGTCTTCGTGGTTGCGGCCTGCGGGCTGGTCTACGAACTCAGCGCGGCAGCGCTCAGCTCCTATCTGCTGGGCGATTCGGTGCTGCAGTTCAGCACCATCATCGGCACGTACCTGTTCGCAATGGGTGTCGGCTCCTGGCTGTCGCGCTATTTCGAGCGCCAGCTGCCGGCGCACTTCCTGCGCATCGAACTGCTCGTCGCGCTGATCGGCGGCGCGCTGCCTGCGCTGCTGTTCATTGCCAACGCCTACATCCCGGGCGCCTTCCGGCTGCTGCTCTACGGGCTGGTGCTGATGGTCGGCACGTTGGTCGGGCTGGAGATTCCGCTCGTCATGCGCATCCTGCGGCGCAACGTGCGGCTGAAGGAGCTCGTGTCGCAGGTGCTGACCTTCGACTACCTCGGCGCGCTGGCCGTCTCGATCGCGTTCCCGCTGGTGCTGGTGCCGCAGCTCGGGATGATCCGCACCGGCCTGCTGTTCGGCCTCATGAACGCGGCGGTCGCGGTCTGGGCGCTGTGGCTGTTCCGGCACGAGATGCGGCGCATCGGTGCGCATGCCGCGGCCTGCGCGCTGTCGCTCGCGGCGCTGGCCGCGGGCTTCGCCGGCGCGGAACACATCACCACGCTGGCCGAGGACAAGTTCTACCAGGACCGCATCGTCTTCAGTGCAACCTCGCCCTACCAGCGCATCGTCGTCACGCGGGGCCAGCTCGGACACCGGCTCTTCCTGAACGGCAACCTGCAGTTCGCCGAGCGCGATGAATACCGCTACCACGAGGCCCT
>CAIQMJ010001208.1 GCA_903872875.1 uncultured Variovorax sp. | reverse complement strand
GATCTCGAAGAAATCCTCGACGGCCTCCACCGAACCATTGAACACGGCGCGCGGCCAATGCTCCAGCAGGAGGCGTTGCTCGCCGCCTGTCTTCCCTTCCAACCAGTTCCGGACGGGTTCGAGGGACTGGTTGTAGTCGAACAGGTAGCAGCATATCGGCGGCTGCGCGTTTTCCGGAACCGGCTCCGGACCGAAGGTGGCATGCCTTCCCGTGCCTTCGTCCAGGACGTCATCTTCCGGCCGTCCGTGGTAGCCGTCCGTGCGATGGAACGTGATGGCGGGAAAGTCCAGCCGCTCGTAGGGCATGTGCAGGTCCCGGAAGAATTCGAAATCCCGCAGATCCTCCGGCGCCCACAGGGCGACTCTTTTCGCCACGCCGGACTGATTGGGGTCGTAGCTGAGGATGTGGAACAGTGCCCGCCCGTCGGGCCCGCCCTCGCGCCAGATCGCCACCGCTGTGGCATGGCCGTCGTGGCCGGCGTTCGCGCCGGCTTCCAGCCCCAGCGTGTAGCTGCGCACGCCGCCATCGGCCAACCTGTGCATCTGCGCCACCAGATAGTCCGCCGCACACTCGCGGACCGTGATGTGCAGCGGCGCACCGCCCGTCTTGCGGGACTGGCAGCGCTCGTCCATGTGCCCGCCGAAATTCCGCTGCACGGCGTCCGCGCTGCCGAAGAAGTCATGGATGACCTTGCCCAGCGGGCGATCGCGCGGTCCCCGGTACCACGCCAGAAAGATCTCGCCGAACTTCTCGGCCATGTGCCGGCAAACGCTCGCGCGCCCGCCCCGGCTGGTCGCCACGCCGTTGCGGTTCTCGTACGTGCCCGGCATCCGCCCAGGATCGGACTCGATGAATACGCGGCCCGGATAGGCGACCCTCCAGACATCCTCCCGGTTGGCATCCCGGAAATGAACCGTGACCGGCTGGAGTCCATGGGCGCATTGCATGCAGCCTCTTTCGCCGGTTCCCGTCTCCCTGATTTCCGACTGTGCATGGCTGCTCAATTCGGTCCCCTGCGGTACGTGGACATTTCGCAGCATCGGCCCGGTCTGCAGTTTCAGTCCCTTGAGACGGCGATGGTGGACATCGATCCTGTCGCCCATGTACATCGCCACATCGAGGAATTCCGGACAGTGAAGAGAAAGCCAGGGCGGCAGCGACTTCAATCCGGCAGGAAAGAGCACACGTTCCAATTCGCCGATGTGCCGTGTGACCTCGGACGGGAGCGTATTCAGGAAAGTCTCGGTGAAACCTTCGAGATCGAGGCTTTTCCCGTCCGCGGCACGGGCGGCAAGCAGTCTCTTCGCCAATTCACGGCTTTCGGGTGTGTTCCGCGAGTTGCAGAAGAACTTCAGATCGTCGGCCATCGAAAACGCCGCGTGGAAACTGGAGATTCCGTCCCACTGCGTCGAGGCCTCGATGACGATCGCCTCGAGCCATGAAGTCGTGCCGCAAGGCCTGTCCGGCTCCCCGGGCGCGTGCGGACCGTTCATCGAACCCTTGTCCGGCGCCTTGAAGGGCGGCGGGATTCTGGGTGAAGGAAATGACAGTGGATTGACCATGCGGCGCCCCGAGACAAGGCGCCATTTGCCCACGCCTCGACCAAGGGAGGTGGACACAGGCGAACCGGAATACATGACGGCGAAGCTGGGATCAGGCTCTCCGCGTCCGGCTTCGTGCGTCGGCAATGCGGTCGGCAGACGCGTCGTGGAGAATTTCATCGATCTCGTTTTCTCGAATGAGATTCTTGCGGCACCAAAACTCCAGCACCTCGCGCGCGGCCGCGGCGGGAAGATGGTTTTCGGCTTCCAGATGCTTGCCCGCATAAGTGCCATGTGGCCAGTCGTCGCCCAGCAAGACCTGGATTGCTCCACGCACGGTAATGGCTTGGCTGCTGACCAGAATTTGGAGCATGCGCCCTGTCGCGAGAATTCCATCAGCCGATACGGCCGGGGAACGAACTCCCGGGCGGCAAGTGAATGCGGCCTCCATGTATCGCTTGCTTTCCGTTCCCCGGAGAATCCCCATCACATCATCCGGGCTCAATTGTCTGGATCGAACCTGCTCAACAAGCATTTCACCAAGTTCCTGGATCGATTCGATTGCTCCACAGGGAACGCCTGCCGCCCAGTGTTCGAGCAAACGGCACTGTGCATTCGCATCCTTTCCCGTCAACCAATTCCGCACCGGGGCAAGCGATTGGTTGTATTCAATCAACCTGGCAAATAGCTCCGGCTGATCGTCCCTCGTGAATTTTCCGCCGAACGTCGCGGCCCTGTCACTCCCGTCCGACGGCGGCGTTTTTCTAATTTCCGTCCGGCATCGATTGCCTGGCTTCGGGTGATGGCCGTCATCGCGCTCGATCATCACTATCGGATCATCCAGGAAAAAATAAGGAAGGTGCAGACCACCAAAAAAAGGGAATTTCAACAATTCCTGGGGGTCTGTAAAGGCGATTGCCCTGGGCTTGTCGGAGTTGGCGTCGAAATTGACCGAATGAAACAAAACCCGTCCGTCAGGCATTGATTCGCTCCAAAGCCCCTGCGTCGTGACATGGCCGGAAGTTGCCCGGTCAATCCGGATCTTGTAGACGCGCATCTCATTTTCCGCCAGCTCGAGGCACTGATTCCTCAGAAAGGAGACGACACCGTCACGCGTCGTGAGATGCAGGTTCGTGCCAGCTGCCCTGTTGGAAAAATAACGGTCGTCCATCGTATTCTGGAACATCCTGGCCAGATCATCGATGTTTCCAAAAGCATTCTTGGCCAATTGCGCCAGGCTTGATTTTCGGCCACCGGCATGCCATTCGATCAGCAGCTTGCTGGATTTGTCCGCCAGATGTCGGCAGGTAATCCTGCGCCCTTCCTCATTGGCTGCCCGGCCATTGTTGCTCTTGTATTCATATGGATCGCTTCCAGCGGTGCACTCGATGAATATGCGATTCGGATAGGGAATTTCATACCTCGCGAGCCCGTCCTGTCCAAGGACGCGTACGCGAATCGGCTGCAACCCGGTTTCACTGTACAGACGCTCGCGCTCCTCGTTCTCTATGCGAGATAGTCCGAACGTACTCAATGCCGTGCCCTGGAATACGGAGACATGACGCAAGTTGCGTCCTGGCTGCACGCTCAATTCCCGAAGATTCCGGTTGCATATTTCAATGCGCTCTCCGTCGTACATCCGCACTTTCACCACTTTCGGGCAATGCAATGAAAGCCACCCCGGAATCGACTTCAGGCGATCGGGCAGCACGACGCAAGCCGCAGCAGGAATATGTCGTGTGATATCGGCTGGCAGCGTGTTCAGGAAATCCTCGGTGAAGCCCTCCAGATCGAGCGTCGTGTCTGGCGCCGCGCCGAGTGCGCCGATTCGATTTGCCAATTCGCGGCTCTCGGCCGTATTTCGGGATCTGCAGAAAAACCGGAGGTCATCCTCCAGGACGAAATCGGCGTGGAAAACAGCGATATCCCGGTGGGTCAGGATTTCCTTGGCGACTTGCGTCACCCACAAGGCGGAGCTTGCGGACCGGCGCTGCTCGACGGCAGGCTCGGGGTCGTTCATCGAGCCTTTTCCCGGGACTGAGAAGGGTGGGGGAATCTTGGGGGCAGGAAAAGCAAGTGGATTGACCATGAGGCGTCCCGGAACAAGCGCGCCATTTGTTCACACTCTCCTGTCGCAGCGTTTCTCGATGCGAACGCCCATACGAGTCGCCGAAGCGAACGGGACGTGCATACCCATCCGTCGCCATCGCGCCGCCTTGGCGCGACCTCAACCCGCGAACAGCCGCCCCCATCCCTGGACACGCCGCGTGTCGACGCCCGCGAGCCGCAGCGACTTCCACAGCACGGTCGCGATCGTGTCGTAGACCGGCACGCCAAATTCAGCCTCGAGCGCGGACACCAGTGGCGCGCCGCGCAGGTTGGTGCAGAAGATCGCGACCGCCTCGGGCCGCTCGCCGGGCGGGCCGGCCATCACCTCGCGCACCATCGTGCGGATCTGCTCCGCGCTCACCTCGGAGAACGAATAGTTGTCCTGCAGCCCCAGATGGCGCTCCGCGACGATCTCGATGCCTTCGCTCGCGTAGTTGCGCACGATCGCTTCCTGCACGTCGGCGCGGTACGGCGACACCAGGCCGACGCGCCGCACGCCGGTTGCCTGCAGCACCTCGTTGAGCGCAAGGACCGACGTGCAGGCCAGCGCACCGGTCGCCTGCTCGATGGCCGCACACAGCGCGCGGTCGGCCTCGAAGCCGAGCCAGCCCGAAGAGGTCCCATTCCAGCCGATCACCCGGCAGCGCGCATGGGACAGAAGTTCGGCCGCGGCCAGGATCTCGCGGTTGTCGAACTGGGCGAGCGCGTTCGCCGACAGCGCGATCTCGGTCACGCGGAACCGGCCGAAATGCGCGCTGACTTCCGGCAGCCCCGCGAGCATCGCGGCGGTGACGGGTTCGAGCGTGGTGTTGGACGAGGGGGTTAGCATCCCCAGCAGCGTGCGCGGCGGCATGGTTTCTCCTTTGGGTATCGACGACCTCCACGCCAGAAGCATGCCAGCGCGGCAGTGATTGAATACGATAACAACAATTTTTGTATCCACTTCTCCGATGCCGCATGTGCACGACTCTTGCAAGCCTGACCGACCATGACCAAGACCAAGACGAAATCCGCCGCCGACAAGACCGCCTTGCCGTCGGCGCGCAAGATCGCCAGCCAGGCCGACATCCATCAGAGCATCTACGACGCGATCGTCGAGCACCGCCTGATGCCGGGCACCAAGCTGTCGGAGGAGCGCGTGGCCGAGCTGTTCGCCGTGAGCCGCACGCAGGTGCGCGGCGCCCTGCAGCGGCTGGCGGTGGAGCAGCTGGTCACGCTGATTCCGAACCGCGGCGCCTTCGTCACCACGCCCAGCGCCGAGGAAGCGCATGACGTGCTGTCCGTGCGCCGCACGCTGGAACCGGCCGCGGTGGCACGGCTGATCGAGCGCATCGCCGCCGGCAAGGCGCCGACCGCCGTGAAGCAGTTGCGGGCGCTCGTCAAGCGCGAGCAGCAGGCGCATGCGCGCGGCGATCGCCGGCAGGCGGTGCGGCTGTCGGGCGACTTCCACGTGGTGCTGGCCGAACTGTCGGGCAGCAGCATCCTCGCGCGCCTGATGCGCGAACTCACGCCGCTGACCTGTCTGGCGATCCTGACCTTCGAGGCGCCCACCGCGGTCGCCTGCCCGAACGACGAACATGCGCTGTTGATCGATGCCATCGAGGCCGGCGACGCCGACGGCGCGGCGCGGCTGATGACCGAGCACCTCAACCACATCGAGAACGCGCTGAAGCTCGATGCGCAGGAAGTGCAGGAGATCGATCTGGCAGACGTCCTGTTCGGGTGAAATTGGCTCTCCCCCAGGCTTCGCGCACGCCGTGTCGCTTCGTCACCCCCTCCGGGGGCAACACCCGCAGCCGGCAAAGCCGGCTCTGCGGTGTTTCTGGCATTCAATCCATCAGCGGCGATGGGGCGCCTGGGCCGAGCACCTGCTCGGCATGCCACGCGAGTTGCAGCACCAGCGCATCGGCGAAGCGCGGGCCGGCGATCTGCAGGCCGACCGGCAGGCCGCGGCGGCCGGTGCCGCAGGGCAATGACAGTGCCGGCACGCCGCCGTAATTGAAGATCGGCGTGAAGGCGGCATGGCCGCGCGGTCCGGCGGGCAAACCGCCTATCTCGGCCGGACCGAGGCGGCCGAGCGGCCATGCCTCGACCGGGCTCACCGGGCAGAGCAGCGCGTCGTAGCGGCCGAAGAACTCCGTGAAGCTCGCGTGGAATGCCTCGCGCAGCTTGAGCAGTTCGGTCACGCGCGTGCCGGAGATCGCAAAGCCGAGTTCGATCTGCGCGCCGATGTCCGGATCTAGCATCTCGGGCGTGCGGCGCCAGATGTCGCCGAAGCGCTGCGCCAGCCCGGCCTGCTGCAGCGCGATCAGCGGATATTCGCGTGCCTCGGGCGGCCACGCGGGGTCGGCCGTCTCGATCCGCCAGCCGGCGGTGCGCAGCCGATCGACCGCGGCTTCGAGCGTCGCCCGCACGTCGGTATCGACCGCGAGTCCGCAGCCCAGTTGCGGCGACCAGGCGAGCCGCAGCGGGCGCAGCGGCTGCTTCAGCGCAGCCATGGCGTCGGCCACCGCGAAGGCCGGGCATGACAACGTGTCGGCCGGCTCCCAGGCGGTGAGAGCGTCCAGCATGAAGGCCACGTCCTCGACGTTGCGGCCGATCTGGCCGACCACCGACAGCAGGTGGTTCGGATCGTCGAATCCCCAGGGGTTGGGCACCCGGCCCAGCGTCGGCTTCATGCCGACCAAGCCGGTGTGCGCGGCTGGCCGGCGCACCGAGCCGCCGGCATCGGTCGCCAGCGCCAGCGGGCCGAGCCCCGCAGCCACGGCTGCGACGGCGCCGCCGGAGGAGCCGCCCGGTGTGCGCTCCAGGTCCCACGGGTTGCGCGTTTCGCCATGCAGTGGCGTGGCGGTGTTGCCCTTGCAGGCGAACTCGGAGCAGTTGGTGACGCCGAGCGGCACGGCGCCCAGCGCACGCAGTCGGGCCACGCTCCACGAATCGCGCGGCGCCACGACATCGGCGAATACCTTCGAGCCGAAGGTCGCGGGCCGGCCGCCGAGCCAGAGGTTGTCCTTGACCGTGAACGGTACGCCCGCCAGCGGCAGCTGCTCGCCGGCCACCAGCCGCGCATCGACCTCGCGCGCGGCGGCGAGCGGGACAGCCGGATCGAAGTCGGCAAAGGCATTGAGCTGCGGTTCGAGCCGCGCCACGCGCTCGCACAAGGTCTGCGCGACCTCCATGGCGGACACGGTGCGCGCCGCTACCTGGCGAGCGACGTCACGCGCGGCCCAACGGTGCAGTTCCTGGTTCATGAGAAAGCTCCTCGAGGCGGCCGGATGCACCAGCCGCGTTCACTTTGTATCCAATGTGGTGCGACATTGCACCGATAAAAATCCGTTGGATCGTATCCAATCCTTTCCATGCAAGATGGATTCCAGCTCGTGAAGACACATTGTTCTCCAATGAAAGCCGCCTGAACCAGAGCGGCGGAACAGGCCATGGACAGATTGGATACAAAACTGGCACAACGATTGCATACGTCCCGGCCATGGAACCGACCACCGGACAAAGCCTGACCCTCGACGACATCGTGCACCGCTATGCCGGATCGCTCGCCGTCGACCACGTCACCCTCGAAGTCGCCGCTGGCGAACTGGTCGCGTTGCTGGGGCCGAGCGGCTGCGGCAAGACCACGCTGCTGCGCATCATTGCGGGCTTCATCACGCAGACCTCGGGCAAGGTGGTGATCGGCGGGCGCCGCATCGACGAGCTGCCGCCGGCGCGGCGCAACGTCGGCATCGTGTTCCAGAACTACGCGCTGTTCCCGCACATGACAGTGGCGGAGAACGTCGGCTACGGCCTGGCGGCGCGCGGCACCGACCGCAACGCGGCGCGCAAGCGCACCGCCGAGATGCTGGACATGGTGCAGCTCGGGCACCTGGCCGACCGGCTGACCAAGCAGCTCTCGGGCGGCCAGCAGCAGCGCGTGGCGCTGGCACGGGCGCTGGCGATCGAGCCGCGCGTGCTGCTGCTCGACGAGCCCTTCTCGGCACTCGACAAGAGCCTGCGGCTCGACATGCAGATCGAAATCAAGCGCATCCAGCGCGCGGCGGGCACCACGGCGATCATCGTCACGCACGACCAGGAAGAGGCGCTCGGCATGGCCGACCGCGTGGCGGTGCTGAGCCAGGGCCGGCTCGAACAGTTCGCCGCGCCTTCCGCGGTATATGACACGCCCGCCACCTATTTCGTGAACCAGTTCGTCGGCACCGCGAATGTGCTGCCGGGCGTGTTGGAAGCTGTGTCTGACAGCCATGCCGCAGTGCGGCTGGACGACGGCACGCAACTCGGCACGCGCGCACCGGCGGGCGTCGCGGTCGGCAGCCGTGTCGTCGCCTGCATCCGGCCCGAGAACATGCGTCTGGCCGATGCTGCGGATGCAGCCGACACGGCTTCCGGCGCCCTCGCCGGCACGGTCGAACTCGGCATGCCGCTCGGCGCCACCATCGTCCACGAGATCCGCACCGCCAGCGGCCTGCGGCTCAAGCTGTCCGAACCGCGCACGCCCGGCATGGGCCCGCGCGACACGGGCGCCCACGTCTGGGTGCGGCCGGCCTCGCCGGACAGCGTGACGGTGTTCGCCGCGCCCTCGCCCTGAATCTCGAATCTCCCTGACGTTCCCGCCCTTCCCTTCCACTTCACGAGGAATCCCATGCAACTCTCCCGTCGTCAACTGCTCGGCAGCGCGCTCACCCTGGGCGCGATGGAGCTCTTCCCGGGCATCAGCCATGCGCAGGCGCGCAAGCTGGTGTTCGCCACCTTCACCGGCAGCTGGGAGGAGGCACACCGCGACGTGCTGGTGCCCGCCTTCAAGAAGGCCACCGGCCAGGACATGCTGCTCGACGCGATGCTGTCGGTCGACCAGATCGCCAAGGTCTCGGCCGCGCGCAACAACCCGCCGATCGACGTGATGCTGCACGACCCGGGTCCGGCGCTGACCGCCATCGCCCAGGACCTGGTCGAGCCTTTCCCGGTCGCGTCGAGCCAGAACTACAAGGACCTGATTCCCGAGGCGCAGGACCCGATGGGTCCGTCGATGTTCTTCCAGGTGGTGGGCCTCACCTACAACCCCGAGAAGATCAAGACGCCGCCGACCTCCTGGGCGGATCTCTGGAAGCCGGAATACAAGGGCCGTGTCGGCATCACCAACCTGAATTCGACGCTCGGCACCGGCTTCCTGGTCGAGATCGCGCGCATGCACGGCGGCAACGAGGGCAACGTCGAGGAAGGTTTCAAGGCCATCGACAAGCTCAAGCCGAACCTGGCCGCCGTCGCGGCCAACCCGGGCGCCCTCGCCGCGCTGTTCCAGCAGGGCCAGATCGACATCAGCCCCGGCAACTTCAACGCGATCCAGATCCTCAAGGCGCGGGGCGTGCCGGTCGAGTTCGTGGCACCGAAGGAAGGTGCGATCGCCTTCAAGACCAGCATCCACATCGTCAAGAACTCGCCCAACAAGGCGCTCGCGGCACAGCTGATCGATGTGGCGCTGTCGCCCGAGGTGCAGGGCAAGCTGATGCAGGCGCCCTACCTGGTCGTGCCGACCAACGGCAAGGTCAGGATGGAAGGCGAGATCGCCAAGGTGCTGGCCAAGGACACGGCCGAGATGAAGAAGAAGTTCGTCTTCCAGGACTGGAAGAAGATCAACGAGAACCGCGCCGCCTGGATCGACCGCTTCAATAAAGAGATCAAGCTCTGACAGCCACGGGAGATTGCGCACGATGACCACCGCCGCCATCAAGGGCCCGCCCGTCACCGGTTACAGCCTCGCGTTCGCGACGCCGCTGGCGGCGTTCTTCGTGCTGTTCTTCCTGGCGCCGCTGCTGCTGCTGGTCGTCATCAGCTTCTATGCAACGCCGGAGCTCAAGTCCTTCGGCTTCGGCCAGTACGTGAAGATCGCGACCGACGGCTTCACGCTGCCGGTGCTGTTCGACACGCTCTGGCTCGGCGTGCAGACCACGCTGCTGTGCCTGGTGCTGGGCTATGCGCTGGCCTGGAGCTACGTGCGCAGTCCGGGTGCCGTGCAGAAGGTGCTGATGCTCGCCATCGTGATGCCGCTGCTGACCAGCGTGGTGGTGCGCACCTTCGCCTGGGTCGTGATCCTCGGGCGCCAGGGCATCGTGAATTCGGTACTGATGGAGTTCGGCTGGATCGATGGGCCGCTGAAGCTGCTCTACACGCGCGCCGGGCTGATCGTGACGCTGGCCAACGTGCAGTTGCCGCTGATGGCGCTGCCGTTGATCACCGCGCTGCAGAAGCTCGATCCGAACCTGGAAGACGCATCGTCCGCACTCGGTGCCAGCGCGCTGCGAACCTTCGTCAAGATCACCTTGCCGTTGACGCTGCCCGGCATCGTGGCGGGCTGCCTGCTGACCTTCGCGGCCAGCATCACGGCCTTCATCTCGCAGTCGCTGATCGGCGGCGGCCAGATGCTCTTCATGCCGATGTACATCTACCAGCAGGCCTCGTCGCTGCAGAACTGGCCCTTTGCCGCGGCGATCTCGCTGGTGTTCCTGGTTGCGGTGATGGCTTGCGTGACGGTCTTCAACTTTCTCGGCCGGCTGAGCCGGGGGCATGTGGCGGCCTAGATGATGAACATCTTCGCCCCGCTGGGACGGGCTCACGCCGACGGCGTACTTCCCTCCGCGAATGTCCCCCGGCCTGCGGCCTCCTCCTTGATTTCGCTGCGGGAAGCACACCATCGACGTGAGCCTGGCGCGCGATCGTGGCTCATCGGCCGCACAACAACCGCCTCTCCTCGTGCGCAGGGCGCCGGGTGCTCCCCGCAGCGAAATCAAGGAGGAGGCCGAAGGCGGGGGACATTCGCGGAGGGGAGTACCCGGTGGCCTGCGCGCGCGCCCACGCTGCTGCCCCCGAGCCCGTTCGCACACCGCTCCCGTACAAAAGCAGTGCCCAAGCCGACAAGGAGGACGAACGACATGAGCGCCGGACGCAAACACGAAGCCTCGCGCATCGCCCTGACCATCGTGCTCGGCAGCATCGCGGCGATCGCCACCCTGCTGCTGCTCGCGCCCACGGTCATCGTGATCGTGCTGTCCTTCACCAACGGCTTCTCGCTCAAGTTCCCGCCGCCGGGCTACTCGTTGCGCTGGTATGCGTCGCTGCCCGACGCCTTCCAGTTGCAGTACGCCGCGCTCAACAGCCTGAAGGTGGCCAGCGCGTCGCCGCTGCTCAGGCGCACCACCCAGGTCTCCATCGGCTCGGCGCCCGCGTCGGCCGCGCCCGCATTGGCGACAAGGTTGGTGCCGTCGGTGACCTGGAGCGAGTACGCACGGTTGGGTGCACCGCCTATCGCGGT
>CAIQMJ010001207.1 GCA_903872875.1 uncultured Variovorax sp. | reverse complement strand
GTCGCTGCCGAGCCCCATTTCGTGCGCCAGATCAAATCGACCCAGCACGATGGTGTCGATACCTGGAACGGCCAGGATCTCGTCGAGATTGCGCAGGCCTTCCCCGCTCTCGACCAGAAGGGCCACGGTGACGTTGGCGTTAGACCAGGCCGCATAGCGTGCCCACTCCGCCGCTCCGCGGGCGCGTGCCGCCCGTATGGTTGGGCAGGCGCCACGCATGCCTCCGTTGTCTGCATCGCGGAACTTGACTGCAGCGATGGCTGCGCGAGCCTGCGCCGCTGTACGTACATCCGGCACATAGACCCCCAGCGCACCGGCCTCTACAGCCTTTCGTAGACCAGATGCGCCGTGATCGGCGACGCGCACGATAGGGCAAATGCCGGCGGCCTCGGCCGAACGCATCAGGTTCACCGTCTCGCCATAGCCGAAGGGGCCGTGCTCCTGGTCGATGATCACGTAGTCAAACCCGCTGGCCGCCGCCATCTCGACGACGTCGGGGCTGGCGGTCTGGACGTAGAGGCCGGTGATGTAGGCGTCGGCCGCCAGTTTTTCGAGCAAGGGGTTGGGGGTGGGATACATGGCGGACTCTCATTCCTTGGCAATGGGACCGGCCTCTGCGGCGATGCGACGGAAGCGTGCGATCTCGACCTGCTGCAGCTTCTGCATCTGCGCAGGCGTTAATGGAATGCCTTCGGTGCCCTTAGGCGCGTAGAAGTTGCGGATAGTCTCTTCCCGGGTCATCACCTGGCGGACGGCGTCGCCGAGTTTGGCGCGTATGGGCGCGGGCGTGTCGGCGCGCACGTAAAAGGCGTTCCAGCTGTACTGGGAGTAGTCGGCCACGCCGCTCTCCTGCACGGTGGGGATGTCCGGAAAATCCGGATGGCGTTTTTCCCCGGTGACCGCCAGTGCGCGCAGCTTGCCGGCGCGAATCAATGGTGAAGCACCACCGAGATCTACCATGCCGAAGTCCAGCTGGTTGCCTATGACCTCCGTCATGACGGGGCCCTGGCCCTTGTAGGGTATGTTGTTCAGCTTCACGCCCGCCAGCTTGGCCATCCATGCGCCGGACAGCGCCAGCGTGGTCGAGAAGGTGCCCATGTTGAGTGGTGCCGACGATGTCCGCGCATCGGCGAGCAGTTCCTTGAAACTGTGCTGCTTTGCCTCGTTGGAGACGATGATCACGTTCATGTTGCGGCCATAGCCCGTCAGCGGCACGAAGTCCTTGAGTGGGTCATAGCCCAGGTTGGGGATGAGCACGGCATTGACGACCGAGGGCGAGATGCCGCCCTGGACCACGGTGTAGCCATCGGCGGGCGCGGCCTTGGCGGGCATCATGCCGATCGCACCGTCAGCCCCGGGGCGGGTCTCCACAATGAAGGGTTGGCCGACGAGCGGTGCCATCTTCTCGGCAAAGTAGCGCGCACTGGCATCCGATCCGCTACCGCCCGTGAAGGGCACGATGATGCGAATAGGTCGACTGGGATACGCGTCCGCTGCGCGGGCAGGCATTGCGGCGGCAGTGCTGAAGAACAGGGCGAGGGTGAGCAGGCGTCTGGTGCGCATGTGTTGTCTTCTGGGTTGAGGGGGTCAGCGGGGGGAAGGCATGAAGCGGGGCTCGAGCGCCTCGATCTCTTCGAAGCCGATGAAGCGCTTGAACTCCATCTCGGGCATGGGTGTCAGCGGAACCTCCGCCGGCCTGAGGGTGCTTCGGAGGGCCGCGAGGTTCTTCCGCAGCGCGGCGGCTGCGCTCAGCAAGGGCAGCAGCGGAAACGTGCAGATCCCGCCCAACTGTTCGATCTGCGCGGTGCTCAGGTTGCGCTGCAGCGGCCCGAGCAGGGAAATCGCAATCGGCCGGCCCGTGGCCTCGCGAAAGCGCATCAGACCCTCGAACGAGTCGAAGCATTTGCTGATGGGTTTCACGACATCGGCGCCTGCCTCGACGTAGGCGCGTGCACGGCGGATCGATTCCTCGGGCGTGCGTGCATCGATACGTGCGATGATCACGAGCTCAGGGTCGCGCCGGGCCTCGACCGCTGCGCGGATCTTGCCCACAGCTTCCTCCAGCGGCAGCAGCGGTGTAGCGTCACTGACGGCTGGGCACTTCTTCGGCGAGACCTGATCCTCAAACGTGACCGACGAAGCCCCGGCAGCTTCAAATTCGCGCACCGTGCGCATCACGTTGATCGCATTGCCGTAGCCGGTGTCGCAGTCGGCCATTACCGGCAGGTCGATCGCCGAGCAGACGGCCCGCACTACCGAGAGGTTCTCGGTCATCGTGTAGAGCTCGGTGTCAGGCAGTCCGAGCAGCGAAGCCGATACGCCGAAGCCCGTGACCACCACGGCATCGAAGCCGGCTTCTGCGATCAATCTCGCACTCAGCACGTCATAGGCGCCGGGTATCCATAGCGTGCGGCCTGACTGAAGACGCTCGCGCATGCACTGGCGGCGGTCTGTGGCGCTGGAGGTGAGAGGAGCAAGTGGGTTCATGAGATCTCCGGGGAAGTTTTGCGGCCGGTGGCTAGCGGAAGTCCTTCGACTTCCAGCTGTGCGTGCAGGACCGTTCCGGTCGACGAATCCGTGCAGAACACGGTTCGCCGGTCGGGCCCGCCAAAGGCCAGATTGGTGAGGGAGAGTCCGTTAGGGCTGCGCAGTACGTGCGTGGGTTCTGCGCGTTTGTTGAGAACCCATACGTAGCCGAGGCCGGGGTTCGCCACGAGCAGCCCACCGTCGCGGTTCATTGCCAGTCCATCGGGGCCGGCAGGCCCGTAAGAACTGAAGAAGAGACCGACCTTGGCCACGCCCCCGTCGGGCATCAGCGGTACGCGCCAGACGGCATTGGCCCGTGTCACCGCCAGGAAGAGCACCTTCTCATCGGGAGAGAGACACACGCCGTTGGGACTGGGAATGCCATCGAGCAGAACGTCGAGCCTCCCGTCCGGCCGCAGCCGATACAGGCGACCCGCGGGATCGTGCAAGCCAGACTGGCCTTGGTCGGTGAAATACAGGTTGCCTACGTGATCGAATACCAGGTCGTTCAGCCCGCGAAAGCTCTCGCTGTGACGCCGCGGCAAGTGCGGCTCCACGCGACCGTCACGTACGTCGATGCGCATCAGACCTCGACGGTAGTCGGCGGCAACCAGATGATGTTCGTCGAGGAACTTCAGTCCGTTGGGTTCGCCATCGTATTGCGCGACGAGTGTCCATTCACCGTCCTGTCGCACCCGAAAGATGCGGCCGAAGGGGATGTCGCAGACATAGAGGTTTCCGGCCTGATCGAAGACTGGTCCCTCCAGAAAGGAGTCGGCGGGCTGGCCCGCACGGTTGGCGTCGCTCCAGTCGGTGCGCGTCGCGGAACGGAAGCGATCCGGCAGCCGGCTGAATATCCGCATGTCTTGCACGGCGGGCGGTTGCAGCAGGAACATGGCGCTACTCAGGCAGGATGCCCGCACGTGCAGCGACGTCCTTCCAGCGCATCACGTCGTCCCGGAGGAAGCGTGCGAACTGAGCGCTTGGCATACCGCCCGGCTCGGCGCCGATGGTGCTGAAATAGATGCGGACATCCGGCGATTCCATGGCTCGGGCCACCTGCTGCTGCAGGAAGGCCACGGTGTCAGGTGAAGTTCCCTTCGGGGCAGCCAAGCCGGTCCAGTAACTCATTTCGTAGCGGATGCCTCCCTCGGCGAAGGTGGGGGCCGCGGGCAATGCGGCCAGGCGGTGCAAACCGCTGACGGCC
>CAIQMJ010001206.1 GCA_903872875.1 uncultured Variovorax sp. | reverse complement strand
CCGACGGACAGCAGCAAGCCCAGCAAACCACCGGCGGGCATGATGATCCTGAGGGCTGCATTGATGTTTTCCTGGATACGGGCGACCGGCAGCGCCGCGTATGCGACGAGGTCCACTTCCGGTGAGCTGAGCATCGCCACCTGGAACTGGCCGTCGAAATAGCTGGCTTCGGTGCCGCGCAGCGCATGGGCCCATTCGCTGCGGAACACGCCGCGGCCCACGATCGGCGCGCTCGTGCTGCGGAGGAACACGCCCAGCGGGACGTCGGGTGCCGTGCGGATCACGTCGAGCGCCACGCTCTGGTCGACGAACACTGCGACACCTTCGCGCTCCACCACCACGTACTTGTGACCCTCGATGCCGGGCAGGCTGACCATCACCCGGGTCGTCGTGCCGAGCTTGCCGGTGGCCAGTGCCGGCCCCAGGGACACGTTGTCACCGTAGCTGCCGCGCAGCGTCGAACACAGCAGCCGGTTGCCCTGCATCCTGCCGATGGCCTGGACCTGTATCGAGCTCGTCGCGAGCTCCCGCATCAGGTCCAGGCTGGACTCGCCGCAGACGCCGCCGGCATCCTGATGCCGCGACATCGTGTCGATGATCGAGGCGACACTCGCGTTGATGGCCTCGGCCTTGCTCAGCACTTCGAGGGAGGCCTTCATCGCGCGGTCGGCGCTGAGACTGTGGCCGCGCATGTCCGCGAGCCACGCCGCCACCGCGACGCAGGTGCAGATCAGGATTGCGCATGCCACGAGGTTCAACGCCAGGGCGAGCGTGCTGCGCATGGAAATCATGGGCAGGTTCACTGTCGACGTCCCGTGTTTGCAACGTCCTCGTCAGCGTGATTGGGGACCATCGGGACTGTGGAATTCCTTGAATGCATCTTGAGACAGCGTTGCCGACCCCATCGATCATCGCCGCATTTTCGTGTGATGCGTCACATATATGCATGCCATCTAATCGCGACGGCAACCGAATGTTGCAGCACGCTATGCTAGGCATATGTTGAGCGAAACTGCCGCTGCCATGAGTGAGCTGATGGCGTCCCTGCTGCGGACCGGCGGCATGCCGCACGCACTGAATTACCTCAACGGCCGCGTGCCGCATCGCTTCACGGCGCTCTACCGACTCGAGGGCGATCGGCTGCGCAATGTCTTCCTGCAGGACAAGACCGGCATCCGGCCGCTGTTCCTGCAGAACCTGCCACTCGATGGCAGCTATTGCCGGCTGGCGATGCGCGATGGCTCGTTCCGTACCGACGACGCGAGCCATGATCGACGGCTGGCGGGCCACCCGCTGCAGGATGTCGTGCTGTGCTATCACAGCGTGCCGATCCAGACGGACGACGGCAGGATTCTCGGCACGGTGTCGCACTTCGATGTCGAGCGTTGCACGGCATTGAGCAATCAGGAGTTCGAGTTCCTGCACGTGGCGGCTCGCATGCTGCGGGATCACGTAGGCTTGTCCGGCGCGGGAGGTGGCCGGCAATCTCCGCCGGGTCATCACCCGCACTGAGCTGGCCGCATGTGCGGATCGCCAGCCACGGCATCGGCGCGCGCGGTCAGGTGTGCGAGCAGCAGTCGTGCGGCGGGCGACAGCGCCCCCTCGTTGCGGAAGCAGATTGAAAAATTGCGTTCGGCCCAGGCATCGGTCAGCGCGATGACGCGCAGTCCTGAGTTGTGGGCAAACGGTTCGACCACTTCACGCGGCGCAATCGCGATGCCGAGATTGGCACGTACACAGCGCAGTTCGGCATCGAAGGTCGACACCAGCGCCCGATAGGTCATGGGCTGGCCGATGATCGCTGCTGCGCGTGCCAGCATGGTGTGCACGGCAGTCGATGCCGGGAGGCCGATCTGGTCGAACGGCAGTGTCTCCTCGAAGCTGCATTGCGGCTGCCGTGCCAGCGGATGCGATGCATGGGCCACGACGGCCAGCCGGTCGCTTCGGTAGCGCCGGGTTTGCAGCCCTTCGAGATCGGCTGCGTCCCAGCACACGCCGAGCGATGCCGAGCCTTCGCGAATGGCGCGCACCAGGTCGCGGCTCAAGCTCTCTTCGATGTCGACGCGAATATCTTCGTGCCCGGGCGCCTGCAGGAAATCGGCAATGTCGTCGGGCAGGCTTTCCGCGATGGACGACACCGATGCCAGCATGCGCACCTGGCCCTTGATGCCGCGACCGTAGGCTGCCATGTCGCGGGCCGCGCGTTCGGCGCCTGCCAGCATGCCGCGGGCGTGTTCCAGCAGGATCTCGCCCGCAGCGGTCGGCGCCACGCCGCGGCGGCGGCGCTCCAGCAATTGCGTGCCGACCACGCTTTCCAATTGCGCGAGCCGCTTGCTGATCGCCGAGGCGACGATGTTTTCCAGTTCTCCTGCGCGGGCGATGTTGCGTGTCTCGCAGACGGTGACGAAGAGCCGGAGGCTGGTGAGGTCGAGGTCGCGCATGGCATGCCGTTTGGGAATCTTCGGGCTGACAGATTAGCGCTTTTGTAAGCTATCGGGAATGTCTAGAGTTGCGCCCAAAGCAATCGTCCTCTCCGTCCCAGGGAGGTCCATGGAGACACCCGATGAATACCGATTCCCCGCGCCTGCCGCGCGCTGCCGTCATCCGAGAAGTGGGTTTGCGCGACGGCCTGCAGAGCATTGCCACCATCCTGTCGACCGAGCGCAAGCGCGAGTGGCTCCGCGCGGCTCACGCGGCGGGTCAGCGCGAGATCGAGGTCGGTTCCTTCGTGCCCGCGCGGCTGCTGCCGCAACTGGCCGACACCGCCGAATTGCTCGCGGACGCCAAGGGGCTGCCGGGGCTTTTCGCCTCCGTGCTGGTGCCGAACCTGCGGGGCGCCGAGAGCGCCATCGCCGGAGGCGCCGATCTGATGATCGTGCCGCTGTCCGCCAGCCACGCGCACAGCCTGGCCAACCTGCGCAAGACGCCCGATGAAGTCGTGGCCGAGGTGGCGCGCATCCGGGCCGCACGCGACGCCGCCGGGTCGAAGACCTTGATCGAGGGCGGCGTCGGCACTGCCTTCGGCTGCACGCTGCAGGGCGAGGTCGACCCGGCTGAGGTGCTGCGCCTGATGCAGGCGCTGCTCGATGCCGGCGCCGACCGCGTGAGCCTGGCCGACACCGTCGGCTACGCCGATCCGGCGATGGTGCGCAGCCTGTTCGCGCAGGCCGTGAAGATCGCTGGCGACCGCTTCTGGTGTGGCCATTTCCACGACACGCGCGGCCTCGGCCTGGCCAACGTCCATGCGGCGCTCGAAGTCGGTGTTGCGCGCTTCGACGCGTGCCTGGCCGGTATCGGCGGCTGCCCGCATGCGCCGGGTGCGAGCGGCAATGTGGCGACCGAAGACCTGGCCTACATGCTGGGCAGCATGCGCATCGACACCGGCATCGACATCGCGCAACTGCTGGCCCTGCGGCAGCGCGTGGCCGGCTGGCTCGCTGGCGAGACGCTGCACGGCACGCTGTGGCGGGCCGGGCTGCCCAGGACTTTCGCGGCGCGAGCGCCGTCTTCTCTCGCCGCATCCGTTTCTCGAAGGAATCCATGAGCACCGAACATCCAACGTCCGCTGACCTGCCGCTGGCCGGCGTGCGCGTCGTCGAATTCACCCACATGGTGATGGGCCCGACCTGCGGAATGATCCTGGCCGATCTCGGCGCGGAAGTCATCAAGATCGAGCCGCCCGGCGGCGACAAGACCCGCCGGCTGCCCGGTCTGGGCATCGGCTTCTTCCGCGCGTTCAATCGCAACAAGAAGAGCGTCGTGCTCGACATTTCGACGCCGGAAGGCCGCGCCACCGCGACCGAGCTGATCGGCGGATGCGACGTCGTGCTGGAGAACTTCCGGCCCGGCCTGATGACGGAGTTCGGCCTCGACCACGTCACGCTGTCGAAGCGCTATCCGCGGCTGATCTACGTGTCGCACAAGGGGTTCCTGCCGGGTCCGTACGAGAACCGGCTGGCGCTGGACGAGGTGGTGCAGATGATGGGCGGCCTGTCGTACATGACCGGGCCGGAGGGCCGACCGCTGCGCGCGGGCACGTCCGTCAACGACATCATGGGTGGCATGTTCGGTGCGATCGGCGTGCTGGCCGCGCTGCGCGAGCGCGAGCGCACCGGCCGCGGCCAGGAAGTGCAGAGCGCGCTGTTCGAGAACTGCGTGTTTCTGTCGTCCCAGCACATGCAGCAGTTCGCGATGACCGGCGAGCCGCCGCCGCCGATGCCGTCGCGCGTGTCGGCCTGGAGCGTGTACGACGTGTTCACGCTGGCCGATGGCGAGCAGTTGTTCATCGGCGCGGTCAGCGACAAGCAGTTCCTCACGCTGTGCCGCGTGCTGGAGAGTCCCGAACTGGCGGCCGATCCGGCGCTGGCCGACAACGCCCTGCGGGTTGCCGTGCGGCCCGCGCTGCTGGCGCGGCTGGGCGAGATCCTTCGGCACCATCGCGTCGACGAGCTTGCGCCCAAGCTGGAAGCAGCGGGGATTCCCTACGCGCCCATCGTGCGCCCCGACCAATTGATGACCGACCCGCATCTGCTGCAGAGCGGTGGCCTGGTGCCGATGGAATGCGACGACGGCAGTACGACCGGGGTCGTGCTGCTGCCGCTGACGCTGGGCGGCCGGCGTCCCGGCGTGCGCCAGCCGCTGGCGCGCGTCGGCGAGCACACCGACGAGGTGCTCGGCCAGCTCGTGTCGCGCGAGCCGGCCTGACCTGCGAGGCGCCGTG
>CAIQMJ010001205.1 GCA_903872875.1 uncultured Variovorax sp. | reverse complement strand
TGGTCGAGGCCGACCTGATCGCGGCGCTCGACAGCGGCCAGCTGCGCGGCGCCGTGGTCGACGTGTTCGAGACCGAACCCTTGCCGGCGGTGCATCCGCTATGGACCACGCCCGGCGTGGTCGTGACGCCGCACATGGCGACCATGGCCACCTACGACGTGGTGATCCGGCAGATCGTCCGCAACATCGGGCAACTGCAGGCGCAGGCGCCTCTCTTCAACCAGGTGGACATGACCCGCGGGTATTGAACGCCCTGCACGGCTCGCGTCCGCTCATCCCCATTCCAACTGCCAACTCACAGACATGAGCAATCTCGACCCAGCCTTCTCCGCATCGACCAATGGCGCCAAGCCGGCACCGCTCGATCCGCAAGTCCAGCAATTCGTTCAGCGGATGGCCGCCGACGCATCGAAGTTCCCACGCCGCGACACGGTGTCGATCGCCGAAGGCCGGGAGATCGCCGAGCAGGTGCGCGCACCCTGGACTGCCGGCGGCCCGGTCATGGAGCGCACCACCGAACGGATGGTGCCGACGCGCCATGGCGAAGTGCTGATCCGCACCTACTACCCGAAGGAACGCCGCATGCCGGGTGCCTTCCTCTACATCCACGGCGGCGGCTTCGTGCTGTTCAGCATCAACACGCACGACCGCCTGATGCGCGAATACGCGGACCGCGCCGGCATCGTGGTGGTCGGCATCAACTACACGCGTGCGCCCGAAGCCAAGTTCCCGCAGCCGATCGAGGAGTGCATCGACACCGTGAGCTGGCTGATCGCCAATGCGGCGGAGATCGGCTTCGACCCGAAGCAGTTCTTCATCGGTGGCGATTCGGCCGGCGGCAACCTGTCGCTGTGCACCTCGATGCATTTCCGCGACCTGGGCGCGAGCCCGATCCGCGGCATGGTGCTCAACTACACCGGCTTCAGCACCGACCTGTACCAGGACTCGGTGGTGCGCTACGGCGCGGGCGACTACGGCCTGTCGCTGCACATGATGGTGTGGTTCTACCGGAACTACCTCGGCCGCAAGGAAGACTTCACCGACCCGCGCATGAACCTGCTGGACGCCGACCTCAAGGGCGTCCCGCCGGCCTTCCTGGTCATCACCGAATGCGACCCGCTGTACGACGGCAACATCGAGATGGTCGCCAAGATGAAGGCGGAAGGCGTCGATGTCGCATCGAAGATCTATCCGGGCACGGTGCACAGCTTCCTGGAAGCCATCTCGATCGCCGATGTCGCCAACGAGGCCTTCGACGACACCGTGCGCTGGTTCCAGCAGCACGCCTGACACCCGAGAGAACCGAAGCATGTACACGCCACCCGCCTATGCGGAGACGGACGCGCGACTTCTGCACGCACGCATGCGCGAGTGGAGCTTCGCGACGCTGGTGACGCAGGGGGCGGACGGCCCGAACGCCACGCACCTGCCCTTTCTCCTAGATGCCGACGTCGGCCCGCACGGGATGCTGACCACGCACCTCGCGCGGGCCAACCCGCAGGTGCGCGACCTGCAGCTCGGCGCACCCGCACTGGTGATCTTCCAGGGCCCGCACGCCTTCATCTCGCCGAGCTGGTACGAGAACCGCGCGACCTTCCCGACCTGGAACTACACCGCCATCCACGTGCGCGGCACGCCCACGCTGGTGGAAGACGCGCAGGCCATCCACGCGGTGCTGCAGCGCACCGTGGCGCAGTACGACACGCCGCTCGGCGGCGAATGGGCTTTCGGTGCGATGCCGGAGACATTGGTCGCGTCGCGCATGAAGGCGATCGTCGCGGTAACGCTGCCGATCGCCAGCCTCGAAGGCAAGATGAAACTCAACCAGGACAAGAGCGTGGCCGACCGCCTCGGCGTGATCGCCGCGCTCGAACGGCAGGACGATCCGCAGAGTCATGCGGTCGCCCGCCTCATCCGTCAACAGCCAGACCTCACCACCTCATGAACGCCCGCACAGGAGCCACCGCAATGAACGCGCTCGACCCCATCGATACCCAGGATGCCGAAGCGAAGACCCGGCACGACCTGGCCGCGCTGTACCGCCTGATCGCCCACTTCCGCATGACGGACCTGGTCGACACGCACATCAGTGCACGCATCCCGGGCACGCCCGACCACTTTTTGATCAACCGCTACGGCGTGCTCTTCCACGAGATGCAGCCGTCGGACCTGGTGAAGATCGACCCGAGCGGCCGCGCCGTGGACGACGCCATGAAGTACGGCGAGCAGCGCGTCAACGTGGCTGGCTTCACCATCCACTCGGCCGTCCACATGGCACGCCACGACCTGGCCTGCGTGATCCACACCCACACGGCCGACGGCATCGCGGTGTCGTGCCTGGAAGAAGGCCTGCTGCCGATCACGCAGCACGCGCTGAAGTTCTACGGCCACCTCGGCTACCACGCCTACGAGGGCATCGCCCTGGATCTCGAGGAACGCGAGCGGCTGGTGAAGAGCCTGGGCAGCCATCGCGCGATGATCCTGCGCAACCACGGCCTGCTGGCCGCCGGCCGCACCATCGCCGAAGCCTTCCTGAACATCTACTTCCTCGAGCGCGCATGCCAGGCGCAGGTGAAGGCACTGAGCGGCGGCCGCAAGCTGAGCATGCCGCCGGTCGAGGTGTGCGAACGCACGGCAGCGCAGTTCAACCGCGAGGAAGGCCTGGCGCACTCGCAGATGGCGTGGGAATCGGCGCTGCGGCTGCTGGACTGATTGCGAATCGCCGCACCTGCACCGGCATCGGCCGGCGCTTTGCGGCGGCAGTCAGTGTCCGAAAGCTGACAGGACGGCGCAGTTCAGATAGCGGCCGTTCAACCACAACGTCGTGGGAGACACCCATTGCGTCGGCGGATAAGAGGTCGGCTCCCCATTGCCGACCACATAGTCCTGATCGCCGAGATAGACCGTCTGGGCGCCGGTCGGAAACCTGACCACGACCTCGCGCAACAAGCTGGCCGGCCCGTAGTCGACGCGCACGAAACGCTGGTTGGTGCAGCCCAGGTTCCTGTCGAAAAGAGGGCCTGCCTCGGCGGTGCGACCACGTTCGGTCCACTTCTCCTTGACCACGCCGACGCCGCCGCGGCAACTCTTGCGGTTCATGATCGACAGCTCGCCGCGCGGTGCGAAGTTGAAGGCATCTTCCAAGGTCTTGAAGTAGACCTTGCCGCGCTTGAGCCACCACCAGTCATTCGAGTTCAACTCGGCCTGGTTCGGATACTTGGCGTAGAACGCATGCGTGTTGGCGATCTGCTGCCTTTCGTGAGCGAGCCCGGTGCAGACGCGTGTGCGCTCCGCTTCATGGATCACCGCCTGCTCCCGCTCAAGGCGTACCTTGGCGGCCTCGGTCATCAGCACCTCGCGGGAGAAGGCAAACGCTGCGACCGGCTGATTGTTGAGGGCCGATTCAAAGAGCCCAGGCGCTGCGCGACGCGCGGCCTCGTACAAGTCCGAACGCCAGTTGAACTGTCCACGATTCGCAAATTCGCGATCCGCCTGAAATATCCGAACCCGAAGGATGTCGAAGTAGGACGAAAGATGCCCAAAGGCACGCACCAGCGTCGTTGCGTCCTGAGGTCGCTGGCCTTGAATCAATGCGTTGGTCATGGACGTCAACAGACCGTTCATTCGGGCACTCGTGGCATCGATGTTCGGATCGAGTCCTTCCTTCGTCAGTTCGCCAAGCAGCTCCTCATTGGAAAGCGAGGCCAGCGGCGCAGCGGCGGCATTGGGCGTGGATGGGGTCGCAGCGGCATTCGACGTCTTGTTGGCCGAGATCGTGTCCCGGCATGACCTGAACATGCCCAACGGGTTGTTCAGGTCGTAGGTGTTCGTCGAGAGATCGAGCAGATTCTTCAAGTCGTTCGACACCTGCATGGTGCTGGTCGAACGCGTGCCACCCGGCGGCTCGATGGTGGGCTTCTTGTTCGACGGCGACTGGGTGGCAGTCGCCTCTTCATTGCCGTACGAATTGATCAGCGACGCATTCGAGGACTGCAATGACTCCCCGTTGGCGAACAGTTGCAAGAAGCCATCCATCCCCATGATTGATCCT
>CAIQMJ010001204.1 GCA_903872875.1 uncultured Variovorax sp. | reverse complement strand
CCGAGCAGTGGGCAGCCATCCGTGTCGGCCTCGGTGTTGCCCGCATGCATGCGCACACCCACGAATCCCGGCACGCTATTCACCGTGAGGGTGTCCGGTCCAAAGCGCGGGCTTTGTTCCAAGGTGATCCGATATGTTCCCGTTGGGATAGCCGTAGCGCCGTGCACTTTCCAGCTCGATACCGGCTTGCCGTCGACCTGGCGCACAGCGTCCTCCAGTACGTAGCAGAGGCGACGGCCGTCGGGGCCGAACAGCTCGCCGAACGTCCGGCTAGGCTGCGCGTCGTAGCGCTTAAGAGTGAGGTGCATGCAAACTCCAGACGTAAAAAAGCCCGCGATTGCGGGCGACAGATAAAGAGATTGATGGCGGCCTACGCGGCGCCTCCCGCCGGCGGCGACGGGTTGGAAGGGAACATGCGCTCGGCGATCAGCTCGATGAACTTCGCCCCCATGAAGCTGGCCACGACCACGAGGATCAGGCCGGCCCATACGTCCAGCTTGCTCGACTGGCCGATCAGGAAAGCCAGCGTGCCCGCGAGCCACCCGCCGAACATGTGCGCCAGGCAGAACACCAACATTCGAGGGAGTGACCGCGCAGGCGCATCCGACAGCTCGCGGTCAATGCGGATCAGCAGCGCAGTGCCAGCAGATCCGCTTGACAGCAGCAGCGCGAGCCCGACCAGCAGCAGCGACACGTCCAGAGGAGATGCCATCGCGGCCGCCATGTCGGGGGCGGCCAGGGCCAGTGCTGGCAGCGCCATCAGTCCCGAGAACACAAGCCAGGGTGCCCACCACAAGCCGATCAGCGCCCAGACCGCAACGCGAAGGTAGGGCGCGGTCAGCTGGTCGCTGGTCGACGTGCGAAACCGTGCCATCGCAGCACGAAAGAACTCAGGTACGGGATGCATCGATATGGCTCCGGTGGCGATGGAAAAGGTCGGTCACGGCAATGTGCGCGGCAAAACACGCCGGCAGGAAATACACGAGCAACACGCTCGTTGCGCCTTCGCTCGCAGCGATGACGAAGCACAGGCTGAGCAAGCCGCCGCACAGGGCCATGTAGACGACGTACCGGCGGCGTCGAGCGACGGCCAGGTCGATCCGGGTCGGCATCATGTCGTTGATCACGATGTCGACGAGTGCGACACCCAACAACACTACGAGAAGCCCGACCCAGAACCAACCATTCGCGCCGGCGCGCGAGATGATCTGGTGGACCAGCGCTTCGGGCTCCAGCCACGTCACGGCGAGCACCGACCCCACCGTGACGACGAGCTGCAGACGAGCGTGCCAGAAACGGGGATGAAGCATGCAACTCATGTCGTTCTCTCGCACAGTCAACGTGGAAACCGCAGCCGCGCATAGGCAAAGCTGCCCGCTGCTGCCACGTCGAAAACGATCGAGCTGGTGGCCGCCTTGCTGCGAACCGTCACGTTCGCCGTCTTCGCAAACACCTCGAAGGCCCGGCCCTGGAAGTCCGCAGGCAACGGGATCCGATCGCGCGTGGTGATGTGCCAGTGCACGTACAGCCAGTCGCCGTACTTCGATCGCACGAACCAGTGCGCCGTCCGATCGGCCGTGCGCGGGAACCAAGCGCGGAACGGCACCGCGCTGTAGTTGTCCCCGGCCGCCAACGACGTGATGGCCGTGCTGTCGATGCAGCTCATGTACAGCTTGCCGATCTCTGAGACCTGCAGCGCCTTCGTCGCGGCCAGGGTGCGCCGGACGGCCGGATCAGCATCGAGCACCGGCAGATAGCCGATCGCGAGCCCGACCTTGTCGTTCATCTGGATCGCGTGGTCGGCCAGTTGACCGGTGGAAAGGGTGCGGTCAGGGGTGAAATTCAGGCGGTTCGGTGCGCTGAAGCCAGTCATCGCGCGCGGCGTCCGGAAATCGTAGGCGACGCTGTCCTGAGTGAAAGGCAACGTGTCGGGAATCAGGAATGTCACCACGCCATTCACACCGTCGGCCATCTTGTACGACTGGGTGAACATGATGTCCTGGAACGCCGGCACAGCGTTGAGCGCCAGCAGATCCGAGGGGTGAACGACGGTGCCCTGCGCATCGAAGCCGTAGGCGATCGAGACGGTCAGGTCCGACGTACCTTGGTACGCGAAGATATCCGTGGCGGTGCCGGCCTGTGTGATCAGCCACTCGATCATCGACGATTTATTCATCACCTCATACGACTCGGCAAACACCACTTCCCGCGAGTACGGATAGGTGTTGTTGTAGTCGGTGATGACCACACCATCCACCAAGATCGTCAGTTTGCGATTCTTGATGATCGGGTGCCAGTCCTGCGTGCCATTGGACACAGCCGAGGGCGTGAACGCCGCGGTGTGCGCTGCACCGCCCGCGTGCGTGAGTGTCCCGCCGGCGAATGTCGCGTTGTTCGTGCGCGCGCTAACCGTCAGTTGGTCGACGCTGGGCACTTCGACAATCACCCACTCCTTGGCGGCCGCGTCGGTCCAGCGGCTGCCCACATCGACCAATGTCTTGCCGTGGCCCACGAGCGAGCAAATGGTTTTCGCGTAGCCGTGGTTTGCGCCCACGGTTGTGCCGAACGCACGGTAGGGTGACACATCATCCTCCGCCGCATGGAAGTCGACGCCGTCGAGAGTCTCCTTGTAGTAGTTCCAGACGTACGAACCCGAGTGTGTCACCGGCTTGAACGGTCGGACCGTGCGTTTCAGAACGCTGCCGCCGATCGTGGACTGGATGTAGCTGCCAGCAGGATCGGAGGGAGACAGAACGAGCTTCGACACGCCAGTCGTTGGCGATGCCTCATTGACCGGCGGATAAAGCTGATCCTTGCGCACCTTCGTGGTTGCTCCACCGTAGGGCACATACTCCGTCGCGACCGTGCCCGCCTCCACCTGCACATTGCTGAACGAGGGCGCTGAGGCGGAATACAGCCCGATGGCCATCCGCGTGCAGCCCAAGGGCGTTTTCACAGTCAACGGCAGGGTTTCCACGTTGTTGTATGTGCCGGCGACGAGTGAGGAATCCGCGCCGTTCGAGAAGAAACTCACACCATGTCGACCGCGTGTACCGCTGATCGTGTACCACGAGTCCTCGGCGACCGGAATCATCGGCGAGATGCCCCAGCCCGTCAGTGCCGTCACTGCACCGCTCGGATTCACCAGCAGATAGCCGGCTCGGACTGCGGATGCATCGAACAAATTCCGGCTCGGGCTGGACTGCGTCACTGCATCCAGCCGCGCCGCCTGCTTGTCGACATAGGGCTTTGAGGGATAAGTGCCGATCGGAGAGGCCGCCGCCACGTTGTAAGCGGAATAGGCGGTCGCCACGTCGCCGATCTCGAACTTGATGTTGGAGTAGCTGCCGTCCGATGCGTAGAGGTTGAAGGCCACGACCCCATCCGCAGTCGGCGTGAATTGCAGCGGCATGCCGGCCGACCCATCGTAGGTCCCGGCAACGTACGCGGTATCAGTCGCAGACGAGTACTGCGCGATGCCAACGCGGCCGCGCGTACCGCTCAGCGTGTACGTCTTCCCCCCCTGCACGGCGATGAACGGCGAGACACCGGACCCGGTAAGGGGCAAGATCTGCCCTGTCACGTTGTTGATGACATAGCCGTCACGAACTGCTGAGCTGTTGAACAGGTTCCGCGACTTCCTGTATCCGGTCGCCACGTCATCGCCACTGCCTTGGACTTTGAACGCCTGGCCGTCAGCAATGGTGCTGTCGACCAGGCCCGCGGCTACTGTGGTCTTGAGGTCCGAGCCAAGAAACGCGGCATCCCGCGCGAGTTCGGACTTCTGCTGCGCAACAAGCGCCGCGTCTGCTCGGCCTGCGGCAAGGCCTACCTGAACTGCAGCCTGATCGACATAGTCACGAAAAGCAGCGCTGTTGAACGACAGCCAGCGACCCGCATCCAGGTCTGCGGCAAAGCTAGCTCCCGATGTATGCCCCACCATAGCCACATAGGTGACGCCCTCATTCGTGACGTAGTCGTTGCTCGCATAGTCGACGTTCGGCAACCAAGGCCCTCTGGCCTTATCGAAGTACGGCAGCGATGCCGCGAAGTCCCACACGCCAAGCAGCCATGTGCGGAACGAGTTCCACTCCTGCGGCGTGTCGAGCGCCGTCCTCAAAGGCAATCCCATAAGCCCTCCTATGTTTCAAAAGTGAATTGATCGGAAAGATTCAAATCGGCCGTGATGGCCGACCAGACGTCGTAAGCAGCCACGCGCACGTAGTACGTCGTGGCTGCAAGCAGGCTCGTGGCCTCAGCGGTCGTCGCGCTGCCGTCGTAGATCTGCGTCCCCTCGCCGGCCTTCGGGTCGAAGTCCTCGATTTCGCTTATCCATGCGCGGTAGCCCGCCCTGTCGGTCTCGACGTTCGGGTCCCACGTGAGCGTGCGGCTATCACCCGTGCCGCTCTCGGCCACGCCTTCCACTGCGGCCGGCGCTGGGTTGCTGACGACGATCGACGCCCAGGGGCCGGCGCCGGCGTCGTTGACGCCGCGCACACGCACTTGGTACTCGCGCAATGCGCCACCGTCATCGACAGCGTCGGCGTATAGGTACCGGAACACCTGTGCAGACGTCGACACAGCGCGCAACAACACGCCGGCATGACGTACCTCGAGCTGATACTCGAAGGCACGCGCGGCGGCGGCAAAGTTGATCTCGAAATAGGTCGATACGAACGGCGACGTAAGTGCGATTACCGACGACGCTCCTGGCTTTGACTGCTGGGCCACAACATCGAGCACGAGCGGCGAGACCTCGTCCAGGCCCTGTTCCACCGTACCCAGCAGGCCGCGGCCGGTTGCCTTCAGGTACATCGTCTTGCCGATCAGGGCGGCCGGCACATCGAGCCGCAGGACCGCCTCATCGAGTCGCATCCAGCTGGTTCCGACGTCGTGCACATCTGCATCCGTGCCATAAAGGCCGCGGCACAGATAGCCCAGGTCATAGGCACGTACGCCCGTCAGCTCGGCATCACGGTACGCGAGCAGCTCGCCGTCGGCCCAGATCAGGCTGCGGTAGCTGTCGACGTCAGCCTGAGATACGGTGGGGAGCGGAGCGCCATCGCCCAACACACCCACCTGCAGCTCGTGCGACGTATCGAGTTCGACCAGGCTGCCTGGCAGCTCGTGGGACAGCGCGCCCAGTCGGGCGCGCACAGTGAAGACGCCAACCCGGCGATAGTCCGTACCTGTCTCGCTCACCCACAAAGTCGCGCCACCCCAGTTCGCGCCGGCCGTCGCGCCCACCCACACTTGCTGCACGTTGTTGGTCGCAGCTGTGGGCATCAACACAGCCCGAAGCAGCGTCGCGTCAATCACGCCCGGGCCATAGACGAAGCCGCCGCTTGGCTGGCTGGCCTGCGTTACCGCGCCCGTGATCTCGACATCCTCCGCAATGATCGACAACGCGCCATCGCTGGATTCCTTGATCTCGGTGATCCGCACCGAGCGAATGTCCAGATCGATGCGCGCATCAGAAATCGAGATGATGTCCAGCGGATCGAGCAAATCGAAGTTCACCGGCAGGTTGAACTTGTAGGTCCCCTGAACGCTCAGGCCCTGGCGAAGACGCAACTGCGCAACGATAGCCGCCACGGACTGCACCGCGATCTCGGGCGCGTGAAAGACATTCGGCTCTGGGATCAGGCCGAACGCATCGATCGCCGCTTTGTCCTCGGCGGTTTCGATCGCCTCGGCGTAATCGGCAGCGCGGTCTTTGAACTGGACGTTGACGCGGTTGTAGCGATCGGCCGGCGCTTTGCGTTGCTCCTCGATGGGCTCACTGATGTCATCGTCAGTGATCACGTAGACCGGCGCGCTGTGCTCGGGCAGCGGGGTGAACGACCCGGTGCCGCTGCTCACGCCTTCAGTGGCCAGCGGAATCACCGTGAACGAATCGACGCGCCATAGCGGCCGGCTGAAGGTGAGGTCTGCAATCTGTTCGATGTATTCGAACGCGCCCTTACGCTCGGTGTAGACCGGGCTCAGGAACAGGCCCATTGCTGCGCACCAGTTGCGATAGTGCGCCAGGTTGCCGACCCACTCGGCACCAGGCACCGCCCCATAAAGCGGGTCGAGCAGGATGTCCGTGCAGACGTCTGCAGCGTTGGCGTCGGGGATCCCCTCCGAGACCTGCCGCCGCGCATCGATTTCGAAGCTGTACTGCATCAGTCCTGCCGAACTCGACAACGCAAGGCCGGTGGCGGCCACGTACGCGATGCCGCTGTAGCCGATCGCTTCCCCGGCGTGCGCCGACGCGAGATACCCCCAGACCGCCTGTCCCCGCGCGCCGCTGGCAAACTGGGTGAAGCCTGCCGCCTCGAGCGCGCTGTAGGGTTCGCTCGAGCTCGCGATCCCGTAGTAGATGGACAGTGACGCACCCACCAGATCGACGCCGAAGGTATAGACGCCTGCCGCGACGGTGTAGTCGGTGATGTTGACCTCACCGGAAGACGCATCGCGCACGCCGTTGTCGACGTCCCAACGTGCGGCATCCGGCACTGTGACTTTCCGATCACCGGGGACCGTGGCGACATGGTTTAAGTTCTGTGCCGGCGAGAAGCGCGTGCCGGACGTCAGCTGATCCTTGTCGCGCCAGATCCGGCGCACGCCGTTGATCGTGCCGGCGCAGAGCCCCATCAGCACCGATGCCTCATAGGTGTAGCTGACCTGCGTGGCCCCTCCACCCTTGCCGCCCTGTGACTCCCGATGCTCGGTCGCCTTAAAGTCGTCGAACCAAAGCAGATTCGGCGCGATCCGCTGTCGGCCCCACACCAGCGCGATGCCGACGCCCTGCGAACTTTGCTGGATCCGCAACGACCCAAAGCGCTCGTCGAAGGTCGTGGTCCCGCCACCAAAGAGGCCGCTCATGCGACACCCCCGGCCGTGACCCGGTATACCGGCCCGATGCGTGGTCCGAGCGCCGCGCTGTTGGCGCTATCGAGCGTGACGCACCGCGCCGGTTCGTAGGCGTGGACGATGGTTGGCCACGCGATGACGATGGCCGCATGGCTGTACGTGCGACCGAAGCGAAAGGTAACGATGTCAGCGGGCTGCGGCCCACCGTCGACCGCCTCCGCATGCTGCTCGAGGCCGGCCAGGTAACGCTCCTCGCTGCGATGGAGCATCCAGTCAGACGGGTATGGTCGCGGGTCGATCCACGGCACGATGCCGGCCGCGTAGTACACGCACGCCAGCAACATGATGCAGTCGACGCCGGCACCGAGCACGGCCGCTTGGCGGACATAGGGCGTGTTTAGCCACCGGTGCGCTTCGAGGAGCACCGCTTCTTGCTGCAAGGGGGTCATATCGCTGTCTCAGGCTGCGGGATGAATGGCGTGCCGCGGAACATCACGCGGTTGCCAAACTTGGCGCATCCACCGGCACCCAAGCTGCGATCGCAGCCTGGCGTGAGGATGAATGGCGTGCCGGGCGCAGGCGCTGACGGCAAAGGATCGAACAGCGTCACTGCACCACCAGCAAGGTGCTGACGCATGGTGCGACGCAAGCCCTGCAGCGCGCCGCCCGTGAAGAGCAACGTTCCGGCGGTGAACCAGCCCGCAGCCTCACCGCGGCCCGTGATGACGGTCCGCGTAGTGCTTGCGCCCGCCACCGCTCCAGCGACTTGCCAAGCAGCGCGGTTCAAACCACAGCCGGTATCGAACAGCGTGTTCAGGCAGGAGGCCTGATAGACCGGCGGCACCGCGCGATTGAGCGTCTCGCCGCTGGCTCGCAGCTCCAGCTTGATGGTGCCGTCGCGGAGGGTCACGGCGCCCAGGCCACCGACGAACTTCGGGAGGATGCCGCGCAGGCTTCCGACGTTGTCGAAGTAGGCTCGCGACAGCGTGAACTTCGCCGTGTCCCATATTCCGGCGCGCACGGCGGCAGCTACTGGCAGCGAATACAGGCGGTCACTACTGCGGGGATACATCGTCACCGTACACGAGCTGATTTCGATTCCAGGCACGGAGGTGAGCTGCGAGCGCTCCCAGAGCAATGCGAGCGCTGACCAAGTGTTGCCACCATCGAACACGTCGTGGTTCGTGGCAAAGCGCCAGATCGAGCCGTCCGGCTGAGCGATGGTCAGCAATTCGCACAACTCGATGACGCGCGCCGTGGGAAGCCAGGCGGCAAGGGCAGGATGGTTTTTCACAGAATGTTCTGCAGGCTGGCCACGAGGCTCACCTTGCCGGTGCTGTAGAGGCGGCGCATGAACTCGGTGTAGTCGAGCTTGTCGGCAGCAAAGCGGGCCCTGAAGTAGTACGTGCCGCTCCACACCAGCACGGCGCCGGCCGCGGGCGCTGTCGCGAACTCGATCACGCCGTTGGGCAACAACGTGTAGCTACCGGGCAGAGGCTCGACGTCGGCGGAGGTTGGCCACCCGTAGTACTCAGGCCAGAAGAATGAGCTGCTGTCGTACGGGAACCAGGCGCGATAGGGCTTGGAGTCAGCGGACACGTTGTGCACCGGCTCGGCATAGTTCCCGATGCGGCGCAGCAACTGGAACCGCCTGGTGCTTCCGTCGCCCGTTGCGAAGATCAAGCTCGAAGCCGTGCTGTCGTGGGGGTCCTTGAACAAGAACGACTCGAACGAGCCGCCCTGCTGCAGGAAGAAGCCGAGGATTCGCTGCAGTTCGGCCAGCTGCATCGATTCGCGCAGAACCTCATACGCCAGGTCAACGCTGTACTTCGGATAGGTGCGGTACCGCAGACGACGTTCAGCACCACTCAACGCCTCATAGATCCCCGTCTTGAACGCGGGAGAGCGCGCGCGATCCCACTTCAGCCCGGGGATGTCGCCCGGATAAAGTGCGTCGCTCACCGATAGCCCTTGAACGTGAAGTCGCGCTGCGCAGAGCCGAGTGCCTTGACCAGGTCGCCGCGGTGGACCATGAGCCATTCACCCGGAGGCATGCCGCGGATGACGGCTGAGTCCGCCGCACTGCCGCCGCCGCCACTGGCGCCCGCCCCTGAACCACGCGCCATTTGGCGCAGCGGGTTGGCCAAGTCGGCGGGGAGCACCATTTCCTCCTCGTGCAGCTGCGTCAGCGGGTTGAGGCCGCTGGGAATGTCGAAGCCCCCCGCAGCGCTCGGCACGCGGCCAGCCATGCCCGCGACGGCAGCGAAGACCGCAGCCATGGCCGCGATGGCCAAGATGGGCCCGATGTACGGGATAGACGCCTGCGACGCCGCAGCGCCAGAGCCCGCCTCTGCCGCGTTGGCGCCAATGCTCGCCATAGTGATCGCCTTTTCCTTGAGCCACGCTGTAGCTTTCGCGGCGAGGGGTTTCAAGATTGTTTCTTGAATGATCGATTGCCCGATGCCCTGGAGAACGCCAAGCAAGCTGCGCCCCAGGTTGCGCCAGTTCGACAACAGCGCCGTGGTCATCGTGTTCAGGCTCTGCGCAATTGAATCCATCAGCGACAGCATCGGCTTGGCCTGCTCGGCGATCTGCTCGCGCGCCAGCTCATTAGCGAGTGCGTTGTAGCGACGCTTGATCTCAAGCTTTTGCATCTCCAGTTGCTCGAGCAGCACGACGTTCTTGTCGGGGTCGAGCTGCGCCAGGCCGATCTTGAGTGTGAGGAAGTCCATCTCCGCCTGCAGGCGCTGCGCGTTGAATGCCTTCTCACGCTCGAGGTACTCCGCCTGCGAAATGATTCCGAGGTCACGATCTGCCTGATTGCGCGCCTGCAGCTCCTGGATGAGCGCGGCCGTCGTCGCTGCGGCGTCCTCGGCCCGAATGGCCTGAATGTCGCGCGAGTCACGCGCGTTGTCGCGCAGGATCTGCACCTCGAGCTTGCTGACCTTCAGAGCGATCGTCGCCCGGTCCTTCGCGTACAGGTCTTGCTGACCAAGAAGCGACTGCCAATAGGCCAACTCCTGATCCTTGTTGAACTCACGCATGGTGTTCTCGCGCTCATAGGTGAGCTTGAGACCATTGAGGCGCGTCTCGTAGTCCTTCATCAACGAAGGCTCGGCTTCAGCTTTCTCTTTCTTGGCCTTCTCGGGCGACGGCGTGTGCCTTTTCTTGGCTTCCTCGGGACTTGGTGCGGCGACGGTATCGCGCGAGAAAAGCGCTTTGATCTGCGTGGCGGTTCGGGTCGACGACGCCGTCATGTTGTCCATCGCTGTTGACCATGCGCCGTTGATCACCGTGCCGATGCCACGGATCTCATCGGCCGCGCCGCGAAAGTCTCCCGTCATCGTCTTGTAGATGGCCACACCCAGGGCACGAATCGGCTCAGCGACGTTGATCACCATCGCGTTGATGGTTTCACCCACGATGACCACGCCGTTGACCAGGCCGTAGAACGCGGCAACGAGCGTGCCGACAGCAACACGCGTGACCACGATCGCCGCCGGGACCACGGCATTAAACAGGTTGATAAAGTCCGTCACGATCGGCATCAGTGCATCGCCCATCGCTTTCTTCAGCCCGGCCAGCGCAAACGTCGCGTTGTCGGATGCTTGGTCGAAGGCCTCATATGCCGCGACGCTGTTCGCCCCGATCTCAAGCCGATAGCGCTCGACGGTGGTCTGAGCGTCAGCCACCGCTTCCTTGTTCAGCAGGAACAGGCGCGACGCGGTATCGACGCCCTTGCCAAACATCACGGCCGACGCCATGGCCCGATCAGTACCTTCCTTGTAACCGTTCAGTGTCGCGATGCCATCGACAACTAAATCGTTGAGCGGCCGCAGGTTGCCGGCCGCATCTCGGGTCGCCAGACCCATCTTGTTCATCTCCTCCTCATTTTCCTTGAGCTGCTTGGCAATCCCACGCGCCGCAGCGACGAAGTCCGACTGCTCGCCGCCCTTGCCTGCCAAGGCGACGATATACGCCTGCGCCTGCGTGGCCGTCATGCCGAACTGACGCGCAAGGTTCGTCGCCTCCTCGGTCATGTCTGCGGTTTCCTTAACTGCGTCCTTCAAGAAGCCTGCCGACAGCACCGTGGCCAGGCCGGCCAACGCGGTTTGGACGAGGCCGATGGGGCTCACCAGCTTGGCCAGCGATGCGCCTACACCGCTCTCCCCGTCACGTGCGCTATCGGCCAGGCGGCGCATTGCAGCCTGGAACGGCGTGACGTCCCCTTCGACGACAAAGCCGGTCTTGTTTTGTTCGTTTGCCATGATCAAGCAGCCAAGGTTTGGAGCGCCGGCCAGTCAAGCAGGTCAAGCATCGGATCGTTCGGCCGGCCAGGAAACGCCGGCATGCCGGCCTGAGCGGCCGTCGCGGCAACTTCTTCGAAGGACGAGAGAGTTGCCGGACGTGTCGATGCAGATGTCTGCACAGGCTCGGAAGCGTTGACATCGCTCTTGAGGCCGATGTAGCTGGCGATCCGACGCAACTGCACGGCCGCGGGTGGGACGTCGCGCCAGAAGCGGCACAGGGACAGGTACATGGGGACGTCGCAATGGTTCATGACGTGATCCCAGTGCCAGCCGGTTCCGCTCACGAAGTGAGCGGCGATGACGTCCCAGTCAACTCCCCCAGCTTGGCGCCCTCCCCTGGCGCGGGCTCTCCGGCGCCGGCAGCGTCTGCGAGTTGCTTCTTCCGCAGCAGACCCGATGCGTCCATCAGCGCGCCGAACAGATCCCAGACGTTTTCAAGCCCCACGTTTTCTGCAACGAAGTCGGAGTCAATGTCCTTGTAATTGCGCTTCAGGGCCTCGTGGGCCAGGCTGACGATGGTGTCGATCGCGCCGCCCGAGAGCTTCACGCTGCCGCCCTCCTCCCCAAGCTTGTCGATCGCAGACCCATGGCGCCGCAGTGTTGCTAGCGAGCACGGCGGCACGATGTAGAGCTTGCCGTCGAGCGGAAACGGGATACCAAGGATCGGCGGCGGATGGTCTGTGGCAGGCGGCAGGGTGATGGTCATGTTGGGCCAGAAATGAAGAAGCCCGCAGGCCAGGGGCGCTGCGGGCTGGGGTTGATGAAAGGAAGGACGTGCCGGCTCAGTACTGGCAGATGTAGCCGACCTGGTTGGCGGCATCGGCCGATGCATCGGCATCGATGTCGGTCAACGTGAAGTCGTCATTTTTGAAGGGCAGCGAGAGCTTGCCGACAACGTTGTTGTTGAGCTTCATGACGTTCGTCTTGCCCTGGTACTGGTTGTAGAAGAGCGCCGCAAACGCCGGCGTGTAGCCCATCAGGTTGTTAGTGAGCGTGTGCAGCGAACTGGAGACGTCATCGGCAATCTGATACTCGTAGCTGTACAACACTGGCTTCAGCGTGTCTGCAGCGGCGAAGGTGTAAACGCCGGTCGCAGGGTTCACGCTGTACTCACCTGTCGCCGGCGACGCTCCCACGCGCCGCAGTGGAGCGCCGGTCGAGCCATTCGAGACGCCAAGATCCGCGACGAAAGCGCCCTCGTCCGGCGGATCTGCGGTGATCGTGAACGGCGTGGCTGGGATGACCGCCGCAACATCAACGACCGCCGCCTTGCGGACTTTCGTCGGCGTGGCGCCGAGCAACAGCGAACCCAAGAGGCCGCCACTGAAGTCGCCCGACTTCGCCTTCCACGCGATCTTTCCCTTGCCGCGGCCAATGGCTACCGGGAACTGCCGCTCGCCGTAGAGCTGCTTGCCTTCGAAGCTGATGTCGACGGAAACATCCTGCAGGATGCCGACGACGACAGGCGCAGCGTTGCTGATAGGCGCGCCGAGCGCGTCGAATGTGGGGATGGCAATGAGCTTGCCCGCACCGAAAAGAATCATGGTGATCTCCAGATCAGTAGACCGGCGCGAGCAGGTTCTGCTCTCGCAAGGCCAGGGTGAGTGAATACGTGTGCACGGCCCAGCCGGCCGTACCGTCGGCCGAGTCCTTCGACCAGGACGACCGCAGCCAGCGCAGGCGTTGTGCGAGGCCGCCCAAGCTCGGATCGGCCATCAGCAACGCATGCGCCCCGGCCCAGATTGGGCTGGCGAGCTTGCGGGCCGATGTCTCCTTGCCCTGGTCGTCGATCGCGGCGCGGGTGTAGATCGCGACCTGCAGCTGCAGCGTGGCCGCGAGCACGCTGCGCAGGGGGCCTGCATCGCCGAGCGTGCGTGCCTCGGCGTCGGTCAGGCGCACGTCGATGGCCGGTGCGTCGTCCTTCACGAAGACTGTGCTTCGGTCCTCGCTGACGCGGCCGCCAATGCCCGGCGTGTCCGCGAGCTTGGCGAGCAGCGCATCGACAACCTGGTCGATCAAGGTGTCGCTCACAACAGCACCGCCGTTTCAAGCACGACGCGGCTGTAGGTGCCGTCGCCGGTCTTGCGCGGTGGCTGCCGCACGCGGTAGGTCTCGGTGCCGATGCGCAGGGCCTCGCCGACACGCACGGGCGGCACCGCGGCCGTCGTGATGTATTCGACCTCGACATCCGTTGTCTGCACCGCGTCGCCGAGGATCAGGCCATCAGGCTGCACGAAGCCGACATCGATGTCGACCGGTGGCACCTGCCCGAGCCTGGTCGCGACCGACAGCATGCCCGCTGCCTTGAACGCGGGGAACAGGATGGACGGATCGAACATACGGTGCCCTGACTCAGCGGATGGCGCCGTCCAGCAGCACCCAGCCAGTTGCGCTGGGATTCGCGGCAACCGCCGCGGCAGCGCCGATCAGCGTGTTGGCCGATGCCGTGGTCGTCACCTGCTTGTTCGTGTCGTCCCAATACACCTTCACGCCCTGCGTCCAAGCCTGCGCGCTGACCTTGGGCAGTTCAAACACGCCGTCGCGCTTGAACTCGCCCTGCGCGCCGGCCGCGACGGTCGTGACGGCAACGCCGAAGATGGCGCCGGCCAGATGACCGCCACCCGAGGCGACGGCATAAAGAGCGGTCAGCGTGAGGATGCTGCCGGGTTGAATGAAATTCTTCATTAGGATCTCCGATGGAATGAGGATGGATGCGAGAGCGGCGAGCGCAAAGCCCGCCGCCGGTGGAGTCACCAGACTCAGGCGCCTGCGTTTTTGTAGAGACCGCGCCAGTCGATCGCCTTGGCGGCGAACACGTGGCGGGCCTTGATCAATACGCCGTCGACCTCAAAGCCTTCCTTGCGCTCGGTGAACAAGCCTTCTTCGCCTTCGAGGTACGCGTATTCGATGGTGTCGATGCGCGCAGGCGTTGCCGCGAGATACCAGGCGTTGCCAGGGATGCGGTTGTCCACCACGACCGTCAACGCGGTGTTGTAGGCCGGGTTAATGTCCACGCCCTTCGTCGCAACGTAGTTGACGCTGGTGTACTGGTTG
>CAIQMJ010001203.1 GCA_903872875.1 uncultured Variovorax sp. | reverse complement strand
CTGAACTACCAGCACGCCGGCCTCTGCCGTTCCGCGCTCGACGCTTCTCTTGGCGCCGAACTGCGCGCGAAGGAGGCCATTGTCCGCGCCATGCAGCGCCCGAAACCAGATCACGCCCATGTCCAAAGCTGAAGTCAAGACCGCCGTCGTCGCAGACGGCCTCCGCTACAAATCCAAGCCTTCGGGTTCACCCTTCCGCGCTTCCGCGTCGTTCAGCGGAGCGACCATGTCGTGCTTCATGTGCGGCAAGCACCGCACGCGTGCGCAACTGCGCACGCGCCAGGTGCTGGGCAAATCCCAGAGCGTCTGCGCGCCTTCCTGCAAGGCGCTCGACGAGTTGCTCGCGACGCAATAGCGCCATGACCGACGCGCGGCATATCGTCTGCCCGCACTGCCAGACGACGAATCGCGTTGCTTCGGCCGACCTGGCCCGAGCGCCGGATTGCGGCAAGTGCCACCAGGCGCTGTTCGTCGCGCATTCGGTGGCGCTGGACGAGGCGGCTTTCGACCGCCACATCGCCCGCAACCAGATTCCGGTACTGGTGGATTTCTGGGCGCCCTGGTGCGGCCCATGCCGCCAGATGGCGCCAGCCTACGAGCTTGCCGCCGCGCAACTGGAGCCGCAAATGCGGCTGGCAAAAGTCGACACCGAGGCGGTGCCTGATCTTGGTGCGCGCTTCAACATCAGAAGCATCCCGACGCTCGCGCTTTTCTCGGGTGGTCGGGAAATTGCTCGCCAGCCCGGCGCGATGGGCGTGGCAGACATCGTTCGCTGGGCACGGTCGCATCTGCGCTGAGCTGCCGCTTCGGCGTCCTCAGGCCGCAACGGCAGATCCGGTCGGCGCATTCACCGGGACGAAGGCCGACGGGTTTTCCGACAGCCAGCGCGCTGCCAAGCCGCTGTCGTGCTGCGACGGGTGGAAATCCGCGCGGAAATAGCGATGCCACGCCTTGAGGTTGCTGCCGAGCAGCCCGTTGCGCCCCAGCAGGATGCGCGCTGCGCTGCGCCAGGTCGCAAGCTTCCAGAGTTCGCCTTCATGTCGCAGATTGGTGACGGTCTGCCGCATCAGATCGCCAAGAAACATCAGGGTCGTGCGGCGGAACCAGCGGGTGCGCCACAGCTCCGAGCCGCCAGCAGTCCGGTAGATGTCGAAGGCGGTGTTCTTGTGCTCCGATTCCTCAGCGCTGTGCCAGAGCCACATCGTTTGCAGGCGCGGTTCGGCGCCTGCGAGCACTTCCGGATGGGCCAGCAACCACTCGGCGAACATCGCCGTGAAGTGTTCGGTCGCGGCTGTGATCGCCAACGCGTGTCGTGGATCCTCGCCGTCCAACAGCTTCATGCGCGCCATGGCGCGCGGCGTCCAGTGGTCGACCAGACCCTGGTGTTCCAGCTGGGCATTGAACAGCGCGTGGATGCGTCGATGAGTGGCCTCCTGGCCGATGAACCCCTTGACCTCTTGCTGGCGGCTGGACTGAACGTCTGGTGGCAGCGTGGCGATGGTGTCGCGCACCGCGTCGATGAAGAACTGCTCGCCGAATGGGAAGCTCATCGAGAGCGCGTTGAAGAACGCCGTCGAGAATGCGTCGGCGCCACACCAGTTGCGGGCGAAGGGCGGCTGGAGATCGATCAGCAGGCGGCGGACGACGAGTTCTGTCATGGCAATTCCATCGGTTGGGGCACTTACGTGTAGTGGTACGAATGCGTACCGCAATCTTGATGAAGTTGTCTGGTACTGTCAAGTACCAGACTGTTCGCCTCGCTATCGCCATGAATGATTCCGCCCTGGTTCCCGACGCTTCGCGCCACGCGCATTACGACCGCTTGCTCGAAGGCATGGCAAGAGCCGTGGCGGCAAAGGGGTATGCCGATGTCACCATTGCCGACATCGTGCGCGAGGCGGCCGTCTCGAGGCGCAGCTTCTACGAGCATTTCACGACCAAAGCCGACTGTCTCGTCGCGCTGTACGAGGTGGCGAGCGGTCAAGCCCTCAAGGTGCTGAGCGAGGCAGTGGATCCGTTGCAGCCCTGGCAGACCCAGGTCGAACGCGCAGTCACGGCATACCTCGATTTCCTGGCGCAGGACCCCGCGTTGCTCAAGACGCTGTTCGTCGAAATCCTGGGGCTTGGATTGCCGGGGTTGGCCGTCCGGCGTCGCATGAACCTGCAGATCGCGCGCTTCATCCAGCTCGCGACCGGCGGCGAGGAGGGTGCACTGCTGTCGCCCGAGTTGGCGATGACGGTGGTTGGCGGCATCAACGAACTGATTCTGGAAGCCATCGAGCAGGACCGTTCCGGGGACCTGCGCGAACTCGTGGCGCCGGCGACCCGGTTGATCCGGGCCATGGCCGATGGTCGATCGCAGTAGACTCCCCGGCCCGTGAAACCGACGCGCGATGGCGCGCTATTCCAGAGACAACCGACCATGATTCGCAAATTGCTTTCGCTCCTGGCCTTCTCGGCCTTGGCACTCGTTCCCGCCCTCGCGCCTGCGCAGGGCTATCCGACCAAGCCGATCCGTGTGATCGTGCCGTTTCCACCCGGCGGCGGCACTGACATCCTGGCACGCATCGTCGGCACCCGACTGAGCGAAGCCAACAAGTGGACGATCGTGATCGACAACAAGCCGGGCGCTGGCGGAACCATCGGCATCACCGAGGCGGTACGTCAGCCAGCCAACGGCTACGAGATGGTGATGGGCCAGAAGGACAACCTTGCCGTTGCGCCCTGGCTTTACAGCGGCCTGACTTATGACCCTTCCAAGGATCTGACGGCGGTGGCTCTGGTGGCCGAATCGCCGCTGGTCATCGTCACCGCAACCAGCTCGCCGTTCAAGACCATGGCCGATGTGATCGCTGCGGCCAAGGCCGCGCCGGACACCATCACGTATGGCAGCCCGGGCAACGGCACCACGACGCACCTGGTGGGCGAGATGTTCAAGCTGGCCGCGGGCATCAAGATCACGCACGTGCCATACAAGGGCTCGAACCCGGCCGTGATCGATACGATGAGCGGCCAGGTGTCGATGATGGTGTCGTCCATTCCATCGGCAATGTCCCAGATCAAGGCTGGCAAGCTGCGCGCGCTGGCGGTGACTTCGGCGCGCCGCAGCGCCAGCTTGCCGGACGTGCCGACGATTGCCGAGTCGACCATCCTGAAGGATTTCGACGTGAGCTCTTGGTACGGCATCTTCATGCCGGCCGGTGCGCCGAAGGATGTCGTGGCGACGGTCAATGCGGCAGTCAACAAGCAGCTTGTGCTGCCGGATGTGCAGGCTGCGATCCTGGCGCAGGGTGCCGAACCGCGACCGATTTCCCCCGAAGCCTTTGCCACGCTGGTGAAGACGGACCACGCGAAGTGGAAGGGCATCGTCGCCGCATCCGGCGCGAAGCTGGAGTGAGCCGTCGATGCCGGCTCGGCGCTCAGTTCTTCGGGCGCGACTGAGCTGGCAGGTCCTTCACCGCCGCCAATACCTTCTCGACGTGCTTGAACGGATTCAGGCTCTGGTAGTAGAAGGCAACCGCGCCGTTCGGTGCGATCACGTAGGAAATGCGGTTGGCGTAGTCCGGGCGGGTCTGCATCAGCGCGTCGAAGGACTTGCTGATCGATTTGTCGGCGTCGGACGCCACCGGGAATTTGCCCTGGCAGGACTGGCTGGAGAATTTCGAGAGCGTTTCGACATCGTCGGTCGATACGCCGATCACCGTGGCCCCGAGCGCGGAGAACTGGTCGATCGCCTCGGCGAAGGCATGGGCCTCGATCGAGCATCCGACGGAGAACGCCGCCGGAAAAAAGTACAGTACGACAGGTCCCTTCGCCAACGCCGCGTTCAGCGTGTAGGTGAAGGGTTTGCCGTCGAGCGCAGCGATCGTGCTGAAGTTCGGCACCTTTTCTCCGACATCCAGCGCCGCGAGAGCGGATGTGGAAGCCACGCCCGCGAGCATCATGAGCGGCACGGCAAGGGCCTTGGTTGCGAGCAGCTTCACGTCTTCAATCCTGAAAAAAGATGACACACATCTTATTCCGCAGCTCCATTCCCGACGAGGGGAGTGGGTTCATGCGGTTGTTTGCCGCCGTCATGTTGGTCTTTCTGCTCTCGGCCTGTGGCAGCTTGCCGTCATACAAGCAGATGCCGGCGACCGAGGCGCTGCCGGTCAGCACATCGACTGCGCTTGCGAAGATCGTGACCGACTCGACGCCGCCGGGCGAAGAGTCCGGCTTCCGGCTCATGCCGCTCGGCGTCTATTCGCTCGATGCGCGTCTCGAACTTGCGAAGCGCGCCGAACGCACGCTCGACGTGCAGTATTACGTGATCGCGAACGACGGCGCGGGGCGCTTGCTGCAGCGCACGCTCAAGGAGGCGGCGCAGCGCGGCGTGCGCGTGCGGCTGCTGGTCGATGATCTCTACACCGCCAGCACCGACCAGTTGCTGATGGCGCTTGCCGCCACGCCGAACATCGAGGTTCGCCTGTTCAACCCCTTCTGCTGCGCGCGCGGCAGTCTGGCAGGGCGTTTCGTCGCGTCCGCCTTCGATATCCGGCGACTGAACCACCGGATGCACAACAAGCTGTTCATTGCCGATGGCGTGATGGCTGTGGCGGGCGGGCGCAACATCGCCGATGAGTACTTCACGCTGAACAGCTCGCAGAATTTCATCGACATGGATGCAGTGGTCGTCGGCAAGGTACTGGGCCAGCTCAGCGCCATCTTCGACAACTACTGGAACAGCGAAGAGGTCTATCCGATCGCGGCCATCGTCGAGCCACATGGCGGACATGCAGCGATGGCCGATGCTTTCGATGACGCGGTCGGCATGGCGGGCCCGCCGCCGCGGGTGATCCTGCCGCCCACGGACGTGCTGGGCTACGGTCCGATCGGCGAAGAGCTCGATGCCGGCCGCATCGGTTTCCTGTGGGGCAGCGCCAACGCCGTAGCCGACCCGCCGGCCAAGCTGCGCTTCGTCACCGCGGACGAGGCGTTGGCCGCGAGCGTGACGATGCGCTTCTGGACACGGCTGCTCGCCGCCCAGAAAGAAGTGGTACTGACCTCGCCATACCTGGTGCCGGGTGAGACCGGCATGGCCGCCTTCGAGGACCTGCGGCGGCGCAACGTCGACGTCACGTTGCTCACCAATTCGCTGGCCGCCAACGATGAACCGCTGGTGCACAGCGGATACGCGCGCTATCGGATGCGGCTGCTGTACGCAGGTGTCGATCTCTACGAACTGAGTCCGGCGCGAACCACGCTCAGCAAGCGGCTTGGCGTGTTCGGCAGTTCGCGCGGCCGGCTGCACGCCAAGACGGCGGTGGTCGACAAGCGGCTGATGTTCATCGGCTCGGTCAACCTCGATCCTCGCTCGGCCACGCAGAACACCGAACTCGGCATCGCCGTCGACAGTCCGCAGCTCGCTCGCGAGATGCTCCGCATCATCAACATCAGCAAGCTCGAGAGCGCCTACCGGTTGCGGCTCAGCAAACCAGACAACGAGCTCGAATGGCTGACGTTGGACGAGGACGGTGAGAAGGTGCTCCACGCCGAGCCGGAGTCGACCTGGACGCAACGCTTCTACAACGACGTGTTCGGACCGTTGATACCCGAAGAATTGCTCTGATCGCGTCGCGGCCGGCGTGTGCTCAGCCGCCGTGGAACTTCACCACCAGCGGCACGATCAGCAGCGCCACGATGTTGATGATCTTGATCAGCGGGTTGATCGCCGGTCCTGCGGTGTCCTTGTAGGGATCTCCGACGGTGTCGCCCGTCACGGCTGCCTTGTGCGCCTCGGAGCCCTTGCCGCCATGGTGGCCGTCCTCGATGTACTTCTTCGCGTTGTCCCAGGCGCCACCGCCGGTGCACATGCTGATCGCAACGAACAGGCCCGTGACGATCGTGCCCATCAGCAGCCCGCCGAGCGCTTTCGGCCCGAGCAGCAAGCCGACGAGGATCGGCACCACCACCGGCAGCAGCGAAGGGATCATCATTTCCTTGATCGCGGCGCCGGTCAGCATGCCGACCGCCTTGCCGTACTCGGGCTTGGCCGTG
>CAIQMJ010001202.1 GCA_903872875.1 uncultured Variovorax sp. | reverse complement strand
CTTGGGCGTGTTCTCCAGCTCGGCGATGGAGCCGTCGCCCGACCACTGCGAGATCACGCGCAGGCCCATCTCCTCGAGCAGGATGCGGCTCGACCAGGCGTCGCCGCCGATGTTGTAGTCGCCGATGATCGCCACGTCGTAGGGCGTGGAAACGAACTCGGGGTGTTTGTCGGCTTCCGCCTTGTCGAACACCCAGTCGCGGATCGCGTCGTTGGCCAGGTGGTGGCCCAGCGACTGGCTCACGCCGCGAAATCCTTCGCAGCGCACCGGCACGATGGTGTGGCCGTCGTACTGCTTGTTCTTCTTCTTCGAGACGGCCTCGATGTCGTCGCCGATCAGGCCGATCGGGCATTCGGACTGGATCGAGATGCCCTTGTTCAGCGGAAACAGCTCCTGGATCTCGTCGATGATCTTGTCGAGCTTCTTGTCGCCGCCGAAGACGATGTCCTTCTCCTGGAAGTCGGAGGTGAACTGCATCGTGACGAAGGTGTCGATGCCGGTGGTGCCGATGTAGTAGTTGCGGCGCGCAGCCCACGAATACTGGCCGCAGCCGACCGGGCCATGGCTGATGTGGATCATGTCCTTGATGGGGCCCCACACGACGCCCTTGCTGCCCGCATAGGCGCAACCGCGGATGGTCATGACGCCCGGCAGCGACTTGATGTTGGACTTGACGCCGCAATCCGGCTTGCCTTCCTCGAAGGTGCCGAGGTGCTTGGCGCGCCGCTTGGCCATCTTCTCCGGGTAGGCCTTCAGCACTTCATCGATAAGGGCCTTGTTCGCGGCCTTGCGTTCTTCAACCGTGGCGGTCATGGGAGCTCCGTTGGATGTGGTGGGGTCGGGGAAAGGACCGCGCTGCACTGCCGCCGGCAGGACAGCGGCACAGCGCGGTCGGGCGCGGCATCAGACCGCTGCGGCTGCCAGCTCTTCGGCGGTCTTGCCGACCTGCGTCTCGTCGACGGCCTTCATGATCCCGTGCTCCATCAGCAGGTCTTCCAGCTGGTCCATCGTGATGGGCGTGGGAATGGTGCCGTTGCCCACGTTGTTGTGGACCTTGGTCGCCAGCGTGCGGTATTCGCCGGCCTGCTTCGAGTCGGGCGCGAACTCGATCACGGTCATGCGACGCAGTTCGGCGTGCTGCACGATGTTGTCGCGCGGCACGAAATGGATCAGCGTCGTGCCCAGCATCTTCGCCAGCGCATCGGCCAGCTCGTACTCCTTGTCGGTCTGGCGCTCGTTGCACACCAGGCCGCCCAGGCGGACGCCACCGCTGTTGGCGTACTTCAGGATGCCCTTGGAGATGTTGTTGGCCGCGTACATGGCCATCATCTCGCCGGACATGACGATGTAGATCTCCTGTGCCTTGTTCTCGCGGATGGGCATCGCGAAGCCGCCGCAGACCACGTCGCCGAGCACGTCGTACGACACGTAGTCCACGCCTTCGTAGGCACCGTTCTCTTCGAGGAAGTTGATCGAGGTGATCACGCCGCGGCCGGCGCAGCCGACTCCCGGCTCCGGACCGCCGGACTCCACGCAGCGGATGTCGCGGTAGCCGATCTTCATCACGTCCTCGAGCTCCAGGTCCTCCACCGAACCGGCCTCGGCGGCCAGCGACAGGATGGTGTCCTGCGCCTTGGCATGGAGGATGAGACGCGTGGAGTCGGCTTTCGGGTCGCAGCCGACGATGAGGATCTTCTGGCCGAGTTCGGTGAGCGCCGCCAGCGTGTTCTGCGAGGTGGTCGACTTGCCGATGCCGCCTTTGCCATAGAAGGCGATTTGACGAAGTTTTGCCATAGCACTGCTCCATTCAGGAAAGATTGAAAAAACAAGGTTGCGTAGCCGCGCCCATGTCAGCCTGTCGTGCCTGTTGGTCTTCTTCTGTGGGGCCCGCATTGGCCGGACCTGTGTCCGCGCAGCCTCTTCTTCGCAGCTTCCATGCCAAGCGTTTCGACGTCTGCGAACAGGGCCGCCGAAGGGCTTTCTCCAGAGGGAGAACCGCATATTTCCCGATGATCCGAAGGCGCCCGACGGCGTTGTTCGCTTTGCGACAAACGCTGCACGGCACGTCACGAAAGGCCCGCACCAACGCGCGCCTTGCAGGCTTTGTGTCGCGTTTGCGCGCAAGTCCGGCACGCCGCGGGCTGGTACGGTCATTGCAGAAGCAGGGGCCAT
>CAIQMJ010001201.1 GCA_903872875.1 uncultured Variovorax sp. | reverse complement strand
CGGTCCAAGTGCGGACATCGCCAGGCCGCGCTCCAGCACGCACCACAACTGAAGGCGCTCCGCTTCCTTGCGGTAGGCCCGCTGTGTTGCCGACAGCGCAGCTGCGTCGGCATTCGGGCGCTGGGCCGCAAGCCACACCTGGATCGCTTCGTGATCGGTGTCCGCCGCGATGCGGCAGGCGCCAGCGTCCGTGCGGCCACCACCCCGGCGTCCATCCAGTGCCGGTGGCGCGACGAACTTCTCGAACGGCAGCAGCGCCGTCCCGGCGGGAACGACGGCCGCCAGCACGGCGTTCGGCACCCGTGCGCGTGGAAGGCCGACGTGAGCGCCAGGACCGGCACCGAGAGCGCTTTGGTGCACGCGCAGCCAGTCGACGATGCGCCGGGCCTTGGTGGCGCCGATGCCGGGCACGTGGAGCCACCAACGCGCGCCCACGCCATTCACACGCGCCAGGAGCAGTTGGAGCGTCGACAGGCCGGCGCGCTCCAACCGCAGCGCCAATGCGGGATTCAGCCACGCCGCGACGCTGTCGCCGGGCTTCGGCTCCTGCGCGACGAGGTCCTCGAGCCAGCGCAACGCCTCGAGTTGCCGCTCGATGAGTCGGGCACGACGTGACGTCCGCTGGGCGGCGGCGCGCGCTTCTGCCGGCGCGCGGCTGCGCGTCGCGACGGGATAGGCGGCGGTGTAGGCATCGATCTGCTCCTCTTCGGAGAACTCTTCCATGCCACTCGCCGCGGCGAACTCGGCCAAGGTGGGCGGCGCGCTGACATGAGGCATCACGCCAGGGCGATGTTGGCCGTCAGGACCTGGCGTATGAGGCAGTCGCTTCGGGTCGAGAAGGATCAGCCGGGCGGTCCCGGGCCGTGCTTCGCGCCGGGCGGCCGCAGCGAAGGCGTCCCGAATCCAGGCGATCGTGCGACGCACCGTCCGCATGTCGGCGTGGTCGCCTTCCACCTGCAGGTAGCGGTCCCAGCTCGATCGCTCGTCCAGACCTTGCGCGATGGCGCGCATGAAGGCGAAGTGTCCGCGTTCGAGTTGCCGGGGCGGGTGGGTGGTCATTCGGTCATGGTGCCAATTTGCGGCGGTCGACGGCGACTGTGCGCCGTGCGCCAAGGCGCTGCACCGGCCCCCTGTACGCGGTCGCGGAACAGTGCAAAAGCGCTGAAATGCTAGATAGTTATCATCAATTTCATATTTCGATCGCACTCTATCATCATCAGGGCACTTTGGAAGAGAAGTCTTTTGGAATCAAGCACTTAGATTTGATACGTGGGTCCGTCTATGCACTTTGGCAGCAGGCGGAGGATTACTTGAAGTGTCGGACTCAAGTCGCCACGCGGCCGGGGGTTTTCGGCTAACGAAGGGTGCGGAGCCGAAGGTCGACTGCAGAGGAAGAGGCCCTACAGCGGCCTGCGCCGTACGTGCTGAAGATGTCTCCATGTTGTCTGCAACTCTGCGTGCGCGAAGTCCTTGAGGACTGTCGCTGTGCGGCGGCGGCGCACTGATTGTCCGCGGGGAACAAAATGACGAGGCCCTTGGGGCCCGCTCGCCGGTAGCGTGTTGGTAAGCTACCCGTGTGGCGAGGCATGCATGATTCGCGCGTCATTCGCACGGGCTTGGAGATGCTTGGCACAGCCCCGTCGTAAGAAGGTGTTCGTGTCGATGGATTGCGGCGGTGAACAGACCTCTGCGGACCGTCATCGTTGCAGAGCGCGGTCATCGGGGGACAAGAGATGTGCACAAGGATCGCCCCGCGCATGCTCCCGGAATGACTTCTTCAGGCCGACTGCTATCCCCGGCCATCGATGACGGGGCTTCGCTGCGACGAATGCATATTCACCTTTCCCCTACGCATCCGGTCGATGCGAAAGGCCGATCGACGCAGTTCCGTCGCTCGGAGCCTTGACGCGTCTGCGCCCTGGCTCGGCCTCGTTCCTGCCGGTTCCATGAATTTCCCACAGCCAAGAAAAAGGGGGGGGTGGTACCGTACCACCCCCCCCGATCTGTGCACGCGTCCGCCAGCTACGCGCCGCCCAGGAACTCGCGCAACCAGGACAGCAGCTTGGCCTGCCGATCCGCTGAAAGCCCGGTTTCCACCCGTACGGATGCACGTCCCCGTGCATCGAACTTCACTGTCCCAACAACCCGCCCATCCTGCTCGATGAGGTGCGTGCCGGCGGGGGGTGGTACCGTACCACCCCCCTTTTCCAGGGGTTTCACCAACATCTCGAAAACCTGCTTTGCGCTCAACGCGCCACGCGAAGCAGCGATTGCAGTCGCCCGGCTTTCAAGCGACACACGGTCTGCTTCCAGCGCCTGATTCAGCGCGGGTACCCATCGAAACTGAAGATCGAGCGGTGAGGCAAATGCGTCGATCACTACCGGGGGCAGGCGGGCGAGGGCGATCGCCTTTCCAAGATTGCTGGGATCCACGCCCAGTGCTGCAGCCATCTGACGGGCCGAAGGGAAAAGCCCACCATCCAGTGCGCGCACGTACATCACGCCCTGCTCCCAGGCGGAGAGGTCCTCACGCACCCGGTTCTCGCGGTCCATCTCGACGAACAGCGCCCGGTCATCCAGGTTGTCGACCACCGCCAGCACGGGCAAACCGAGCTGTAGGCAGGCCTCATGTCGCCGATGACCAAACACGATCTCATACTTGGGTCCGTCGCCGGCCTGGGCGATCGCTCGAACCTTGATCGGCTGCACATTGCCGCCCGCTTCCTGGATCTCCTGCTTCAACTGCGCGAATTCGGCGTTCTGGAAACTGGATGCATGGCGGTTTGCAAAATTGCTTCGTGCTATCTGCGCGGCAGGAATCAATCGCGTCGGCTTCGCGCCGTCCCATTCGCGGATCTCTTCGACGGCCTCTTCCAACCTGGCTTGCAGCACGTTGGCTTCGTCTGCCCGCTGCTTGAGTTGCTCGTTCTCCTTGAGCAACTCGGACCGTTGATCATTCGCGAAGGCCATCATGGCGCCCGGCGCCGTCTTCGGCTGCTTGGAGTCCGGCGCGGGCACCGGAGCTGCCACGAGTGCGCCGAAATCGATCTTGGATGCCTTGTCTCTCAAACCCATGTCAGCCTCCTGTTTCCAACAGTTGACGTTCCGCGATCTGGCGAGCCCAGACCGCCTCGATCTGCTGCTCCACCAACTCGCACATCCTGTCGTAGGCGTCGCGCGCACGCGTGAAGGTCTTGGCGCCGACCGAACCGCGCGGCAGATCGTAAACCGTCCCGAATTCGGCGCTGGCCGTGGCGGCAACCGCCGTCTTGGGAATCTCGATCGGCAAGACCTTGTCGCCATACCCTTCCAATACCCACTGCCTCACAACGGAGCTGGCGGTGTCCGACGCTTCCACGCGTGACAACAGGACATCGATGAATTCAAAACTCTTGTTCTTGCCGCGGCTTCGAACGAGCTGATTGCACAGGTCGGAGAACAAGTCCCAGAACTGCGCCGAACTCGCGAAGTCCAGCGCCGACGGCGGCAAGGGCATGATGACACCATCGGCGGCCATCAATGCATTGATCGTCACGTAGCTCAACGAGGGCGGCGTGTCGATCACGATCACGTCGTACACCTCGCGCGTCAAATCCAGCCCACGATCGAGTACACGCCAAAACTCGAAACCGGGATCTTTCGCCTGCCGCGCAGGCAACGCGAACTCCGCGCCGTAGAGCAATGGGGCCGCACACACCAGATCGATGTTCGGCCAATAAGTCTTCCTGATCGCGTATTGCAGGTTGTCCTCGTCGCCGGCGAACAACAGCATGGCCGTGTGCTCGGTGTCCACTTCCGCATCAGGCAGGACGCCGAACAAGGTCGTCGCCGAACCTTGCGGATCGAGGTCCAGCAGAAGAACCTTGTGGCCACGCATCGACAGGCCCTGGGCCAACGTCACGGCGGAGGTCGTCTTGGCCACGCCTCCCTTGAAGTTGGCGACCGTCAACGTGATGCCGGCGGCTCCGTCCGGCCGCAGATGTTGAGCGCGCAGGTCGCGCGCCCATACCTGCGCCTCTTCCATCGTCCATTCACGCCGGTTGCCATGCATCGTGCCTTCAGGAAGTTCGCCACGCGTCAGCCGATAGGCAATCTTCGCCTTGTCGACGTTGCACAACTCGGCGAGCTGCGCCGCACTCAGCAAGGGGGCCGTCTTTGTCGCGGTGGGGGCCAACATCGCAGTGCGAATTCGGTCCATCATGCCGGCTATCTTCTGTGCCTGGAGTTCGATGTCCTCCAAAGTTTGCCGTTTGATCGTCTGTTTGATGTCCACGTGTCTGCCTTCGAAGTTTCAATGTCATGCGATTATGCACAGCACATGCGAAAAAACGATTGCTATCGCCGACAACGGTTCAGCGATCAAGACTGCGGCTTGCGGCGGTCCGGTTTTCGATTCATTTTCCACCTCGATCCTCTCGAGATTAAGAGAAATCTTAGATTTCTTTAAAAGATTAGAGAATCGTAGATATTCGATTTTCTCTATATATATCAATGACTTATGTTGAGAAATTCGCGCAAAGTGTCCGCAACGTAACCGGAACTGTCCGTGATCTACGCGGATGCGTCCGTGGTTTACGCGGCAGTCGTCCGCATCCTACGCGAGCCTGCTGGCAACTTATCCACCGCCCTGAAAACACCCTTTCCGACGGAGAAATCCTTATATTGGTGCCCGCGTCCGTGATTTACGCGGGTGTCTGAGCCCACCCACCCAGCCGATTCGGCCCGTATGTCCGTGGTTTAACCGGGACGGCGGACACCAAAAACCGGCAAATGTCCGTGATTTACGCGCTCGCTCTTTCATGTCCAGACGCCGCGTTGTGTCCAAACACCTTCGGACATATGATCTGCGCATGAACAAAGCAATTGGCGATGCCGTCTTTGCCACGGCGGAGGGGACGCCAGAGAACGTCG
>CAIQMJ010001200.1 GCA_903872875.1 uncultured Variovorax sp. | reverse complement strand
CCCCCTCAAGATAGCGTGTCTACCAATTTCACCACGACCGCGGTTTTTTCTGTCCGGATGGCATGAGGAGACCAGAGGTCTTTGGCTTTCCGGAACAGCTTTAGAGTTTACCCTGAAATGTCGCTTTTTTCACTCGGCGACTGCGTCAATCTTACTAGTTTATTTCGAGGGAATCTGTGCTGCGCCCGAGGCCGGTGCGGCAGGTGCGGAAGCACTGCCCGAGGCACCCGGCGCGGGTGCAGACGTCGAAGGGATCTGGTTCGCGGAGTTCGGTGCAGCCGGCGCCGGTGCGCCGACCGCGGCACGCTCGAGCAGGCTTCCTCCACCCGTGGGGCGTGCGTGACTGAAATAAGCCAGGAGCAGTGTGCAAACAAAGAACACCGCCGCCAGCACCGCCGTGGTGCGCGACAGGAAATTCGCGCTGCCACTGGCGCCGAACAGACTGCCGGCACTGCCACTGCCGAAGGCAGCGCCCATGTCGGCGCCCTTGCCATGCTGGACCAGGATCAACCCGATCATCGCAAGCGCGGCAAGCATCTGCACGCCCACCAGAATATTAAGAACGACGTTCATCTCTTTGTAACTCCTTGAGGGGAAGACCGCGCACGCTCAACGCGCGGCGGCAATGATTTGCAGGAAGTCCGGCGCCTTGAGGGATGCGCCACCGATGAGACCTCCATCGATATCGGGCTGGAACAACAGTTCCGCGGCATTGGACGCATTCATGCTGCCGCCGTAGAGGATCTTGATGCCGGCCGCGTGCTGGCTCGCCGCATGATGCAACTGCGCACGCAACACCGCATGGACAGCTTGCGCCTGCTCTGGCGTTGCCGTCTTGCCGGTTCCGATCGCCCAGACCGGCTCGTACGCCACCACGATTTCGCTGATGCAGTGCCCGTTCACATGGATGACGGCGGCCAATTGACGCTTGACCACCTCCTCCGTGCGTCCGGCATCGCGCTCGGCCAGCGTCTCTCCGACGCAGACGATCGGCGTGATGCCCTTGGACAATGCCGCAGCCGCCTTGGCGGCCACCGCGTCATCGGTTTCGCCGTGGTACTGACGACGCTCCGAATGGCCGACGATCGCATAGCGCACGCCGAAATCCTGCAGCATCGCCGCAGACTGCTCACCGGTGAACGCACCCTGGGGGTGCGCAGACACGTCCTGCGCACCAAGCGCAAACGATGAGTCGGCAAGCAACCCCCGGGCCTGCGCCAGATACGGTGCGGGTACGCATACCGCCACATCGCAGGCTGGTTGCGCGCCTTGCAACAACGCCTTCAGCAAGACCTCATTGGCAGACAGGCTGCCGTTCATCTTCCAGTTGCCGGCAATCAGTTTTCGATTCGTCATCTCTCTTGTCGCTTCCATTACCAAGTCAGCACGATCTTGCCGATGTGCTGGTTGGACTCCATCAGACTGTGCGCCTGCGCCGCGCCGCTCGGCTCACCGACGGCTGCGAAGACGCTGTGGATCACCGGCTTGATCGCGCCGGCTTCGAGCAACGGCCACACCGTCTCGCGCAGGGCCGATGCGATTGCACCTTTGAACGCCACCGGCCGCGGACGCAACGTCGAGCCCGTGACGGTCAAGCGCTTGCGCAACACGAGCCCGACATTGATCTCGCTCTTCACTCCGCCCTGTACCGCAATGATCACCAGACGGCCATCCTCGGCCAGGCACGCCAGTTCGCGGCCGACATAGGCACCTGCCACCATATCGAGCACGACATCCACGCCCTTGCCACCCGTGATCGCCTGCACCTGCTCGACAAAATCTGCAGTACGGTAGTTGATCGCATGGTCGGCACCCAGCGCCGTGCAGGCATTGCACTTCTCGTCGCTACCGGCCGTCGCGATCACCGTGGCGCCCATCGCCTTGGCAAGCTGGATCGCCGTCACACCGATGCCGCTGGACCCGCCCTGGATCAACAGGGTCTCGCCCTTCTGCAGCCGACCGCGCTCGAACACGTTGCTCCAGACAGTGAAGAAGGTCTCGGGCAGTGAAGCCGCATCGACATCGCGCCAACCGCGCGGCACCGGCAGGCACTGCACGACCGGCGCCACGCAGAACTCCGCATAGCCGCCACCGGCGACCAATGCACAGACGCGATCGCCGATCGCGAAGCCGGCCTGCGCCAGTGCAGCCGCATCGCCAGCCACGATCTCACCGGCCACCTCGAGGCCGGGCAGATCGGACGCACCTGGCGGAACCGGATAGTTGCCGGTGCGCTGCAGCACGTCAGGCCGATTCACGCCACTGGCAGCGACACGGATCAGAAGTTCGCCAGGGCCGGCGGTCGGCACTGCGCGTTCCGTCACACGAAGGACCTCCGGTGCACCGAACGATGTGATCTCAATGGCTTTCATGATCTTCCTGACGACGATGCCCGCCCTGAGCGGGCGGGCGTGGCTGCGAGAACGCACGGGATGGCGTTGCCGCCATCACCGTCCGGGACTTCAGGACTGCTGTTCGCCGCGGCCCGATTCCAGGGACGACTGCGGCTCGGCCGGGCGCTGGTCGGACGATTCGCCGCCATTGCCATTGCCGTTGTTGTCGAAGCGAGGCGCGCGCTCGCGCTGCGGACGTTCACGCCGGTCGCCACGGTCTTCGCGCGGGGCACGCTCCTGGAATTCCATGCCGGCCGGACGCTCGGCCAGAGCCTTCATCGACAGCTTGACGCGACCCTTTTCATCGGTTTCGAGAACCTTGACCTTCACGATCTGGCCTTCGGTCAGATAGTCGGTCACCTTCTCGACGCGCTCATGGGCGATCTGGCTGATGTGCAGCAGGCCGTCCTTGCCAGGCAGCAGGTTGATCAGCGCGCCGAAGTCCAGGATCTTGGTGACCGGGCCTTCGTACACCTTGCCGATTTCGACTTCCGCCGTGATCTGCTCGATGCGCTTCTTGGCCAGTTCGGCCTTTTCCGGGTCGGTCGAGGCGATGGTGATGGTGCCGTCTTCGTCGATGTTGATCGTCGTTCCGGTTTCTTCCTGCAGGCCACGGATGACAGCACCGCCCTTGCCGATCACGTCGCGGATCTTCTCGGGATTGATCTTCAGCGTGGTCAGGCGCGGTGCGAAGGTCGACACTTCGGCCTTGGCCTCGCCCATGGCTTCCTGCATCTTGCCGAGGATGTGCATGCGCGCTTCCTTGGCCTGGGCCAGGGCGACCTGCATGATTTCCTTCGTAATGCCCTGGATCTTGATGTCCATCTGCAGCGCGGTGATGCCGTTGGTTGTGCCGGCCACCTTGAAGTCCATGTCGCCCAGGTGATCTTCATCACCCAGGATGTCGGTCAGCACCGCAAAGCGGTTGCCTTCCTTGATCAGGCCCATGGCGATGCCCGCCACGTGCGCCTTCATCGGCACGCCGGCGTCCATCATCGACAGGCAGCCGCCGCAGACCGAAGCCATCGACGACGAGCCGTTCGATTCGGTGATTTCCGAGACCACACGCACGGTGTACGGGAAGTCTTCCTTGTTCGGCAACACCGCGACGAGCGCGCGCTTGGCCAGGCGGCCATGGCCGATTTCACGGCGCTTGGTGCTGCCCATGCGGCCCACTTCGCCGGTGGCAAAGGGAGGCATGTTGTAGTGCAGCATGAAGCGGTCTT
>CAIQMJ010001199.1 GCA_903872875.1 uncultured Variovorax sp. | reverse complement strand
ACACGCGAGAATCACCGCCGCGGCGACGGCGGTCAACCCGGCTGTCCAGGCCCACTGGCGCGACGGCCGCAGCGTACCCAGCACGGCCGCGGGCCCAGGATCGTCGTCTTGAGCTGCCTCACTTTCTACTTTGGGCGTGCGTGCGGTGATCCACAGATAGGCCACAAACAGTCCGACGAGCAGTAGCGTGTCGACGAGATCAATGCGGTTTTTCAGAATGATCAGAAAGGCGTAGAGGCTCGCGAGGAGCAGGAAGCCGACTTCCACGACATTGATGGTCGCAAGCTCGATGGCGCGGCGACGCGCGTGAGCCCAGTGCAGAAATACCATCAAAGGCCACGCAATACCCACGAGCAGCCGATTGGCTCCGGTCATGTTGGCCGCAGCGTAGTGGACGTAAGGGGAGTTTGGGGCCTTGCCTGCCTGGAATGCATAGTAGAGGTCTACGGCGTACTCGGGCAGGACAGTAACTAGCGCCACCGCAGCGAGGATGAGGCCCTGCGAAACGCGCTTTTCCGCTGCCTCGGCGCCCCAGGACAGCATGACTCCGGCGGCCAATATGGCCGATCCGAAAACGGCAACATCCACTAAAGGTCCCGGGCGGGCGCTTGACATACGCAGGGCAATGGCCGGCGCGGTGGCGACCAGGGCCAGGAGCAGCAAAATCAGGAACCGCTTCATCGGATTACTTTGGTGCATGAGACGAGGGATGGTTTGCACGACCTATTCGTGTGCAGCGGAGTCGCCGCAGCACGTGCAAGGCCGTCTCGGCCATCGAGCGCTCAGTAATCTTGGGCAATAGTGATCTGCCTTGGCGCACCCTCATGACCGGCACTGATTCCACAGGTGAAAGTGGAACATTTCATGGGCTTCTCTAAAAAAGTTGCGACCATTTAACACCCTCTAGCCGCATGAGAGTCAAGCAAAACCTGCGACAACCGGGTCCCATCGGCAAGAATCGCACAAAGAACGCGCGGATCCTTTCCGACTCGCTTCACCCTTTGTCGCAAAAGCGGAGCTTGCGGAGGTTACAGGCACGGGCTGGGATAGTCGTAGAGTCTTTTTCTGTTGCCGTCGCGGCGCATGACAGGGACCACGAAACCCGAAGGCTAAAAAGGCTGCAACGCGCTTGGTCAGTTGCCGTCGCGAAACGAGAGCGACCTTGTCGGTGATATCCGCTCATGGAGACGCAACACCACATCCGCGAAGACAACGAGATCTAATCTCTCGCTCTTCGCGATTTCTTGAATAACCCGATTTGTGCGCTCGACAATTTCGGTCAACGCCTCATTTCTGCGGTGGGTCCACACTTCGTTCGTTTGCCAGCGTTGCCGCTCTAGTTGCCTGGCGCTGGACATTGAAGGCGTCCGCGACGATCCTGCTGGCTGTCAGGCGTTGTCCAGCTATTCCATGTTGACTTGCGGCGTGGTGATCGACCCGGGGATGATTACCGACAGCCTGCAAACCGATGTGCACCAGGCGGCTGCCCTGGCCACCCGGGAACTGGCGGCCGTCGTGAGCGTATTGGCCATTATTCCGGCTTGGATGATCTGGCGCCAGCCCATTTGCGTGCCACCTCGCGCAGCACGATGCCCAAGATCGTGCGCTGGCGTTTGATCACCTTGCGCAGGCGCTTGAACTGCTTGGCGTGGGCGTAGCCGCCGGCTCGCCGGCGCAGTGTCTTGACCTCCTTGACGAAGGTTTGCTTCAGCGCAATACCGCGCGCTTAGCGGCAGCCACCACCTTGTGTCCGGTTTAAGGCAATCCGGAACCGCGATGGGGACATGCTTGACTCTGAATGGACTTTATAGAGTCCAATTCGCTTTTGCAAAGGAATGTCGCCCATGAAGTGTCCCGTTTGTCCCGAATCTTCCCTTGTGATGAATGCACGTCAAGGCATCGAAATTGACTATTGCCCGAACTGCCGTGGCGTATGGTTGGACCGCGGTGAACTGGACAAGCTCATCGAGCGGACGATGGCCGAGACAGCCGCAGCGCCGTGGCCCGGAATGCAGCCAGGAGATCAACCCAGATCTGGAAGTTGCGAAAACGACCGGTACCGGTCAGGGCACAATCCTCAAAAGCGGCGCGGGTTTTTGAGTGACTTGTTCGACTAAGAATTCTTAACAATTTGCCGCCCATTTGAGGGCTGCCCGTGCACATGTCAATTGTCGTGTGTCCTGCGCAGTTCGCGTCTGCTGGACAGCGGAATTTGAGTAAACGTAGCCGTGCTCGCTCGAGGGACCGATCCGTACCCCGCGCGAGCGCAAAGGAACTGAGATAATCGGGCGGCGCCGCTTCAACGTGAGCGTCCAGTCCCCCATCTTGACCAACCCCACGCGGATCACTTGGACTGCAACTGCACTCCGACGTAGGCGACGCACTCCACGAGGTTGAGAGCGGCCAACCTCGTAGCCCAACCCCTGCACATTGATGGCCTACCATGAAGCTGTCCCGCGCCAAGCTTCGGAAACTGATCGAGGACGCGACCGTCGACGCGTACAAGGACTCCGAGCAGCGTGTCGGCTTCCTGACCATGATCCAGGAAAACCTCCAATTACCGTTCAAGACCCATGTGCTCGTATCGAGGTGCTCGTCGAACGGGTCGACATGACCGCGCGCGAGCAAATCGTCGCGGTGTGCCGCAACGGGCGGACGCGGCAGCGAATTGCGATTCTCGATCTACCACTTCCGAGTCCATTCCTTCGGCAGTCGCCGCACAGCGACGCTTATGAGCGACGGTTCGGCGCCCGGAACGCTCCGGCCGTGCACCTCGAGACTCATGCGGCGCACCTGCCGTACTGAATCCGGACGAATTGCGTTGCAACTGTCTTCATTCGCATCAAGTCGCCTGTCTGAGAGGCTTGCTGTTAGGCCGCTACTTGCCGTAGCAGCCGGACTGCTGCACGCCTATTCCCTGGCAAGCCCGGTCGATGGCAGCACCACTTGGTGGGCCCAGATCCTGTCGCTGACGGTGCTCGCCGGCCTGATCCCGTCCGGCACCGGCGCGCGCCGCGCCGCCGGGTTCGCAGCCTTGTTTGGCATGTCGTGGATGGCCGGCACTTTTTGGTGGCTGTTTATTTCTTTGCACGTGTATGGTGGAAGGAACACCGCATCGCCCCGAACATCTGCTATGAAGATCTGTTCGGCGAGGAACTTGCCGTCCGTTTTCGCGATCCGGCCCAGGCCCCCACCCTGCTCGCGAACTTCAGCAACATCGCGTGGTTCGGTGACACGACAGCGGTTTCGCAGCACCTGCACATCAGTCGGCTTCGTGCCATGGAGTTCGGCCGCCCCGTGATCAGGGCAACGAATACCGGCGCCACCGCCGTCATCGACCATCGCGGCAAAGTCACCCACCTGTTGCCCGGCCACACGCGGGGGGTGCTCGTCGGAGACGTCACGCCGACATCCGGCATGACTCCCTATGCCCGGTGGGTGTCCACCTCCGGGATTTGGCCACTTTGGCTCGTCCCAGCGGCGGCTCTGTGGTGCCTCGCCCGAAGACGTCTGGCGCACATCGTTTCCACTGACAGAAGTAGAGGTCCTGCGGCTTCGAGACGTTGGCCGTGGCGATGGGCGATGAGCCGACGTACTATGTCTGCATTGTCAGCAGCCGGCAGGCCACTTTCGCTCCAGCAATTCCCGTTTGCCGGCTTTTCCGTTCCAGATGTCGGCACCCGGCAATGGAAGGACCGTGCGAACGATGGGGCGCCAACCGGGCGCTCGAGCGAGTTCGGCGTTTAGTTTTATGAAATCATGCTGGCCCGGCGGCATGTCGTCCTCACCGAAGATCGCATCTGCCGGACACTCTGGAATGCAGACCCCACAGTCGATGCATTCGTCCGGCACGATGACCAGCATGTTCGGCCCCTCACGGAAACAATCTACGGGGCACACGTCCACGCAGTCCGTGTATTTGCATCGGATACAGTTTTCGGTGACCACATGCGTCATGGGCTCAGCAAGAGCGAGTTAGACCGCGCCCTCGGCGAATCATGGGTCGGATAACCGCCCTCATGTCTCGGCAAGTAATT
>CAIQMJ010001198.1 GCA_903872875.1 uncultured Variovorax sp. | reverse complement strand
TCGACAGCCTGCCGACCTCGGCCAACCAGGAAGACCACGTGTCGATGGCGACCTTCGCGGCGCGCCGTCTCGGCGACATGGTCCAGAACACCGCGGTGGTGGTCGGCATCGAGGCGATGGCGGCGGCGCAGGGCATCGAGCTCAAGCGCGCCGGGCAGTCGCCGCTGCTGCGGAGTTCGCCGCTGGTCGAAGCCGAATTCGCCGCCATCCGCACGCAGGTCGCGTTCCTCGAGAGCGACCGCTACCTCGCCCCCGACATCGAGGCGATGCGCCGCTGGGCGCTCGCCACGCCATGGCCGGCGCCGTTGCTGGCGCTGCTGCCGAGCCATGGCGAAGCGGCCTGAAAACGCATCCGTCCCACGACATTCCCGTACCTTCCGACGCAAGGACCATCACATGAACACCGATCCCCGCCACGACCCGACCCGCGTGATCCGCGCCCCGCGCGGCAGCGAGCTGAGCTGCAAGAGCTGGCTCACCGAAGCGCCGTTCCGCATGCTGCAGAACAACCTCGACGCCGAGGTGGCCGAGCGGCCGCAGGACCTCGTGGTCTATGGCGGCATCGGCCGCGCCGCGCGCAACTGGGAATGCTTCGACCAGATCCTCGCGTCGCTCAAGACGCTGAACGACGACGAGTCGCTGCTGATCCAGTCGGGCAAGCCGGTCGGCGTGTTCAAGACGCACGAGAACGCGCCGCGCGTGCTGATCGCCAACTCGAACCTGGTGCCCAAGTGGGCAACCTGGGAGAAGTTCAACGAGCTCGATCGCGCCGGCCTGTTCATGTTCGGCCAGATGACGGCCGGCAGCTGGATCTACATCGGCGCGCAGGGCATCGTTCAGGGCACCTTCGAGACCTTCGTCGAAGCCGGCCGCCAGCACTATGGCAACGACCTTTCGGGCAAGTGGATCCTCACGGCCGGCCTCGGTGGCATGGGCGGCGCGCAGCCGCTGGCCGGCGTGCTGGCCGGCGCCTGCGTGCTGGCGATCGAATGCCAGCAGTCGAGCATCGACTTCCGGCTGCGCACGCGCTACGTCGACAAGCAGGCGAAGGACCTGGACGACGCGCTGGCGCTGATCGCGCACCACACGTCGCGCAAGGAAGCGGTGTCGATCGCGCTGCTCGGCAATGCGGCCGAGATCGTGCCCGAGCTCGTGAAACGCGCGAAGGCCGGCACCGCGATCCGGCCCGACCTCGTGACCGACCAGACCTCCGCGCACGACCTCGTCCACGGCTACCTGCCCGCGGGCTGGACGGTTGCGCAGTGGCAGGCCGCGATGAAGGACGCGTCGCAGCACGCAGCGCTGACCGCCGCTGCTGCCAGGTCCTGTGCTGTGCATGTGCAGGCGATGCTCGACTTCCAGGCGATGGGCGTACCCACGGTCGACTACGGCAACAACATCCGCCAGGTCGCGTTCGACGAGGGCGTGAAGAACGCCTTCGACTTCCCCGGCTTCGTGCCGGCGTACATCCGGCCGCTGTTCTGCGAGGGCAAGGGCCCGTTCCGCTGGGTCGCGCTCTCGGGCGACCCGGAGGACATCTACAAGACCGACGCCAAGATCAAGGAGCTTTTCCCCGAAAACCGCCACACGCACCGCTGGCTCGACATGGCGCGCGAGCGCATCGCCTTCCAGGGCCTGCCCGCACGCATCTGCTGGCTCGGCCTGGGCGAGCGCCACAAGGCCGGCCTGGCGTTCAACGAGATGGTGAAGTCGGGCGAGCTGAAGGCGCCTATCGTGATCGGCCGCGACCACCTCGACT
>CAIQMJ010001197.1 GCA_903872875.1 uncultured Variovorax sp. | reverse complement strand
CGCTGCGCTTGCGCCTGCGGCGGAACCCGGACGGCTGTAGACGCGGGGTCGACCAGGCCGGCTACTGCGCCCCTCGGTCCAACCCATTTTTCGAAGAGCCGCTGCGGCTTGCTTCTCGTGAAAGCGGCCTGGCCCGAGCTTCTCAATGCCGATGCCAATCTTGCCGAGCAGCTCGACGAGCGAGGCTTGCACGATGAGCAGACCGAGCTCGTCGTTCTGCAGGTAGTCCGACAGCTTCGACTCGATCGCGCTTTCGACCGTGCGCTGATCCTGCTGCGGCGTGAAGTACTTGTCCTGCTCCCGCGGCAGTGGATGGAAGCGCTCGCCGGCATCGAGGTAGACGATCGCCTCGGCCAACAGCTGATCCATGTTCTCCTTCATCCACCCGATGTCGATACGCCTGGTGACGCGCACCGGCCAGAACCGCCGGTTGCCGGTCGGATCGATCAGGTAGTGATCCTCGTTCGTCGTGCCGACAAAGACCACCTGACGTGGATAGTCCTTGGGCCGTCGGTCGAAGCTGGCGCGAAACCTATCCTTTCGCGAGCTGATGAACAGTTTGACCTTGGTGATCTCGGCCTTGGACAAGCTGTCCAGCTCACCCATTTCATAGACCGCGATGCCCTGCAAATTCTGGTAGCTGTCCTTCTCGCCGAGCACCAGGCCGGTATCGGCGTGATAGTCGCCGCCGAGCGTCTCGGCGAGAGTGGTCTTACCGACGCCCTGAGGCCCTTCGAAGACGACCATGTAGTCGAACTTCGCGCCCGGCGTCATCACGCGCGCGACCATGCCCATGAAGAACCAAGTACCGGCGCGCGCGAGGTAGTCGAAAAGGATTCCGTCCTCGTCTCGGTCGCCAGGCTCCAAGCAAGCCCGCCGCACCCATTCGCGCAATCGCGGCTGCTTGTCCCAAGTGCCCCGCAGCTTTTCATACCGCTGACGCACCGGGTGAAACTTGTGACGGTAGGCGACCATGCGCACCGCCTCCTCGAGCGTGTTACGGGGCATGCTCGGAAGAAAGCACTCGCGCGTGAGCCACTCACCCATCAGAAGGTCATCGACCTCGTCCCACACGCCGGCAGCGGTACCCCATGGGCTGTCCCGCAGCTTGACGACATCATTCGTGAATTCGTTGAACGCGATGACGCCAGCCGCATCGACGACGCCCTTGAGGCCGATGTCCGGCAAGCCGTCCAGGGCGAGCACCACGTTCTCGCGCACGGGCTTCACCGCACCAGTCGACGAAAACAACAGTTTTGACCGCCAGGCATTGAGGACTTCAGGGCTTTGCTCTGCGCCAGCGGAACCGTCGCTGGCGGGCTCTGCAACAGGAATCTTGGCGGCTGCGGCACGCACAGCGTCATCCGGCGCGAAGAACGGCTGCGCACTGCGGATTTGTTGCCGCACCCTGTCGGCGTCCCAGCCCTCCTCGATCGCGTCCGCCAGGTCCCATCCATTGGGAGCCATGCCGGGCTTGGGGATGGGCACCCAATAGACGGTGCAACCATACTGAGCTGCAAGCAGGCTCCCCAGCCCTACCATGGTCTGCACGCCAGGCTGCTTGGGTTCCGGCAGCAACTCTTTCGTGCCCGGGTCGATGCCTGCGGCCTTCTCGGCCGTGGTCAGCTTGACCCGCTGCGCGTCGCAGTCCGCCCATAGGTACACCACGCGCCCGCGAACCAGTTTGAAATCGGCCTTGGACCACGCTTTGCCACCGCCTGGCCAGGACACGAAATCGAATTCGTGCCCAAGTAGCACATGACCGGCATCGGCGCATTTCTCGCCCTCCACCATCGTGACGGGCACCAAGCGCGAGTCCTGCGACAGATCGCCCCACGGCAGATACAGCGGCCGAGGCTCCTCCCATTGCTTGTTCACCCACCGGCAAGATCCACGAGGATCGTTGAGGTCCTGGCACCAGGTCAGCGGCAAGACCTCTTTGCCATAAACGACGCCGTCTTCGTCGACCTTGTCAAAGCGCACCACGTAGCCGAACAGCGCCCCAGCGATCCGATATTCCCAATGTCGGACCGGGTCGCCGTAGTGGAAGTGGTGAAAGTTGGCCGGGCCGGCGAAATCCGGCACCGGGGCGATCGCCTGCCACTTGCTCTTTTCGCGCTGCAGCGGTGGCCGAGGCTTCGACGGGTCGGCCGGCACGCGCTGGCGCTTGGCTGGCTGCTGCGCTGATGCAGACGACTGCACCAACGCGATGGCCTCCAGGTTGTAGTCGGCGATCAGCTCTTTCGCAGCAGACACGTTGTCCATGCCATTGAGCGCCGCGTATAGGCTTGTCAGATCGCCGCCAACCTCATCACCGCCGAAATGCGCCCACACGCCGTTGGTCATGTTGACCGACCAACTGTCGCCGTCGCCGCCTGACCGGGAAGGGGCGCCCTTGTACTCGTACCCGAGCACCGCGCCACCTGGCAGCCACTTCGGCAACAGGTCCGGCGCGCGCTCGAGGAGTTCTTTGGCTAGCCGCGGAAAATCGATCTTGTTCACGCGGTGCACGCAGCGCCAGGCGCCCACGCACCGAGGGCACCCTGCAGCTGGACCAGCGGGGGCAACTGATCAGTCGATGTCGCGACCGCCGGACAGTACTCCGCAACTGGTCGATTGCGGTAGTCGACCTTGCGCGTACGCGCGATCTCCAGCACGCCGGCGCGACACATGTGGCTTACCGTATGACGTGCTGCCTTCAACCCGACCTGCGAATGCGCTGCCAACTCGCGCAACGTACCGGCCCTATCAGGATGGGCCAGCTCGATCGACGCCTTGTGGATCGCTCGGCGGACCTCTCCAGCGGGCCTCATTCCACCACCTGCGGCTTGCCGGTCTGGTTCAAGGCCAGGAACGCGCGGCGCATGGTGTGCATCTGTGATGCGACCTCGCCAAAGAGGCGATCGATGCGGGCGAACTCGTTATCGCTGATGACGCCGTCCGACAGGTCGTCGCAGGCTTCGCCAATCAGTTTGTGTACGGCCTGCGACGTGGCCGCGATGGTGCTGACCGCGTTGGAAAGCGGAAGATCCGGCATCGTCGGTAGCGGCACGAGGCGGCAATGGGCCGCACGTGCGACGACTTCTGCATAGGCTGTCGCATTGGGCACGCGCTCCTCGACACACATTTCGGTCAACAGCCGCGCATCTTCGGCGCCCCACTTGAAGCCGTTGGCGTTACGCAGCTCCTTTGCCATGGTTTCCGGCGACTTGTTCAGCCGCGGCGCCACGGCCTCGATGCCGCCGGCATAGTTCCCAACCATTCGTCGCGATGCGTCGAAAATGTTCATATCCCCTCCAAGAAATCGCCGCTATAGCCGCGGCTTGAAGGCGCGAAGACACTCGCGCCATGACAACAAGTAAGAGGCTTCTTTCAGTCGAGGGGATTGAGTGGACGAGCACGTGTCCGCTCCCAGCCACACACAACGCACGTCGGGTTTGTGAACGCAAACTCGCTCTCGGCCAACAAGTGACCAATGTCCCCGCAGTCGGCCCGCAGGGCTGCGGTCTCGTGCTGCTCGACCTTCTCGAACAAAGGCGGCGCCTTCTTGAATGCCTCAAGCCGGCTCAGCACGGCGCGATGGGTCTCGGCCTTGCCGCGAATTTGCGGGACGTGCCCCAGCATGACGAGCCGGTCTCCGGGCTGAACTTCGAAACCGGCCAGCGACTCGTGCTCGAGGAAGGCAACGTCTGGGACCTCACCTGGGGGAACAATCAACTCGCTGAGACTGCTGATCGGACTTTCGACCCCGACACACCACAGCCCACGACTGGTGAACGGCGCCGCCAGTGCGGCTATAAGCGTGGACTTGCCTGCGCCCGGCTTGCCTACGATGTGAAAGACTTGAGTCATGAACGGACACTCCAATCGGAAAGAAACGGCGATGCCCGCCACGGGCGCTCGGTTAGTGATTCATCGGTAACGGGAAACAGGCAACCTGGACATGAGCGAACCAACCGTGCTGCACCCACGCACCTTTTCGTTCGGGAAGATCGTCATGGAGGTTTGGTCCTCTTTCGATCTGACGGACGAGGAAGCGGCACGGGTGGCTTGGGCCGAGTACAGAGATATGACAGATCGACCACGTTCGGCCCGTCAATTGCCGGCGGTATGGCGCGGGGATCGACCCGGCATACAAGCACTCGCAAAATTCCCCACTCCTCTTCGCTGACCTCGATCGAGCGGCGGTGCGGCAACTTGATCCGGACTCGGAAGTTGTCGAGCACGAGGGCGGAGGAAAGACCGGCATCCGTCCGGTTTGCCTGCGCGCGTTTGAGTTTGCGTGCGCTGAGCATGTCAGGCGCCTGCGTCCGCCGGCCGCCGCTGAATAGCGTAAGACGATGCGGGAGCACCGATGCCATGTTCGCGGGCAAGGTGATCCATGCCGCCTGCGAGCTCTATCAGGGCTTGGCCAGCGCTAAAGCGTGGCTCCGGCGCTCGACCATCTGCGAGTCGACAGATGGTGGACTGGTCAACGCCAGCTTTTTCAGCAAGCGCCTTTTGGCTATAGCCCCTCGATTGCAAGAGTCGGATGGTTTCGCGCCACATAAGTAATGCTCCAGTGCATCACCCATCATAATGCATTGACGCATCAATGCAACGAGGCATATGCAGAAAATGCAGCCATGCATGAAGCGACCCGCGCAATCATTCGGAAGCTGATCGCCGATCACAAGATTCCGAGCGAGCGTCAGCTCGCCCTGGACTGCGATATGTCCCAAAGCACTCTTAACCGATTCCTAAAGGGAGCAACCGACACGCTGGAGTTTCAGCACCTCCAGGCGATCGCTCACCACTTCTCGCTCACGGTGTCGCAGCTCACCGGAGAAGTCGCTTTTGACGAAGATCCGAAGATCAGGGCGGTGACTCTGGCTATGCAGCAGATGCCCGACTACAAAAAAGACATGCTGGTAGCGGCAAGCTCTTCGCTTGCTCAATCGCCAGGACCCCTGATTTCAAACGGCCATTGATGCGCGGACGCAAGCCCGTAGCTCAGGGCTTCTCAAGAGCGTAGTAAAGGGCGTTCGTGGCTTTCGACGGGTCGGTGACACACCCATAGATGGTCGGCGCGCAACTTCCTCGGATCGTGATCTTCCCTCGGCCAGATGCACTTATGGCTCTGGTCACCGTATACGCCACAGCAGTCGGATCGCGCTCGTCCGGACCGTATGTTTGGATGACAGAGTCCGTCACCAGCTGGATGCGATAACTGCCATTTGTGGCAAGCCATACCTGCGCACGCTGCCAGAGCTCTGCGCATCGCTCGGGCTCGCAATCAATCCCAGCGAGCGCCTGCGGTTGGTAGAAGGTTCCACACGCACATAGAGCAGCGAACCCGCTCATGCTCGCCAACCACCGTGCGATGTGGAAAGCGCGAACTGTAAGAAATTTACCGT
>CAIQMJ010001196.1 GCA_903872875.1 uncultured Variovorax sp. | reverse complement strand
TTGCGGCGCGAATCCTGGTTCAGCCGGCCTTCGCGCGTGAGGATGTGCAGTTCCTTGAGCAGCGCGATCGATTGCCCCGGCCGCAGCTCCTGCAGCACGTCCGCCTCAGCCTTTGCCGCCTTGAGTGCCTTGCTCATCGCGCTGCGCCTCCCGGTCCGACGTCGAGCGCCGCCCAACCGGCCGCGCCCAGCGTCTCCATCACCTCGATGTTGCGCTCGAAGATCGCGCCGGCCTCCGGAAAGGCATCGACCGCGCGGCTCACGCTGTCTTCGCGCAACAGGTGCAGCGTGGGATATGGCGCCCGATTGGTGGCGTTGGCGATGTCGTCGGGCTCGCTGCCGCCGAACTGGAACTGTGGATGGAAGCTCGCCAGTTGCAGCTCGCCGTCGAAGCCCGCGCGCGCGAGCCGGCGTTCCACACGGGCGGTGAAATCGTTGAAGTCCAGAAAATCAGCCAAGGTGTTCGGTGCCATCAGAAGTGTGGTGTCGCGCACGGACGCATCGAGCGCGACGAGCGCATGGGCCTCGGCCAGCAGCGCATCGATCAGTCCGGCCGGGTCGGTGCCGAGGTAGGCGGCATAGTGGATCTGCCGCTTGACGTGCACCGCCTTGGCGAAAGGACACAGGTTGAGTCCGATCACCGCCCGCTCCAGCCAATGCCGGGTGTCGGCTTCGGCTTGTACGGCATCGATTGTCGTCGCGCTCACTCGTCCCCCTCGCCCGCCGGGTCTTGCTGCCGCGCGGCTTCGAAGCGCAGCGCATCCCAGGTCTGGCCGGTCAGACGCTCGTGCTCGCGGATCGCGAAACGATCTGTCATGCCGGCGATGTAGTCGGCCACGGCACGCGGCGTGTCGGCGCGTGCCGCAAAGGACTCCGGCATTTCGCGCACGTCGCCGAGGTAGGCCGCGAACAGCTCGCGCACGACGACTTGCGCGCGCCCTGTGGTCTGCGTCACCTGGGGATGCCGATAGAGATCGCGGAACAGCACACGCTTGAGAGCACTCGATTGCTGGCGCATCGCGTCGCTGAACAGCACCAGCGGCGGCGCCTGGCGTACGGCATCGGCATCGCGAGGCGCAACGGCCTCGATGGCCGCGCGCGTCGCATCGATCACGTCGTAGACCTGCGCGCTGAGCATTCGGCGGATCGTCTCGTACAGCATCCGCCGACCGCCGAGCTGCGGATGCTCGGCCAGTGCCTCGCGGCGGTAGCGCTCGAACAGCTCGACCTCGGCCAGTTGCTCGATGCCGATGAGCCCGGAGCGCACGCCGTCGTCGATGTCGTGTGCGTTGTAGGCGATCTCGTCGGCCAGATTGCAGAGTTGCGCCTCCAGGCCGGGCTGCGTGCGGTCCAGGAAGCGGCGCCCGACGCCGCCGGGCTCCTCCGCCTCGATGCGCTCGGCGTTGGCGCGCGAGCAATGCTTCAGAATGCCCTCGCGCGTCTCGAAACTCAGATTCAGTCCGTCGTACTGCGGATAGCGGTGCTCCAGCGCATCGACCACGCGCAGGCTCTGCAGGTTGTGCTCGAAGCCGCCGTGCACCGTCATGCATTCGTTCAATGCGTCCTGCCCCGCGTGGCCAAAGGGCGTATGGCCGAGGTCGTGGGCCAGTGCGACCGCCTCGACCAGGTCTTCGTTGAGCTGCAATGACCGCGCGATCGACCTGCCGAGTTGGGCCACCTCGAGCGAATGCGTGAGCCGCGTACGGAACAGATCGCCTTCGTGGTTCAGGAAGACCTGCGTCTTGTAGACCAGTCGGCGGAAGGCGGTCGAGTGGACGATGCGATCGCGATCGCGCTGGAAGGCATCGCGCGTCGGCGCAGGCTGCTCCGGAAAACGCCGGCCGCGCGACCCGGCGGGCTGGCTGGCATAAGGCGCGAGGCTCATCGCCCCAGCCCACAACCGTGACGACTCAAGCAGCGCAGCATTGCGCCAGCACCTCGCGGACAACCGCATCGGGCGCATTGCGCACCGCGGCAGAGCCCGGCTTGTCGATCACCACGAAGCGGATCTCACCACCTTCGGATTTCTTGTCGATCCGCATGAGCTCCAGATAGCGCTCGGCACCCAGCGCCGGGCCGACGACAGGCAATCCGGCGCGCTCGATCAATCGGGTCAGGCGATCGACGAAAGCAACGTCGACGCCGCCGAGGCGTTGGGACAACCGGGCGGCCATCACCATGCCGCAGCCAACCGCCTCGCCATGCAGCCATTCGCCGTAGCCGAGGCCGGACTCGATCGCATGGCCGAAGGTGTGACCGAAATTGAGGATCGCGCGCAGGCCGGCCTCACGCTCGTCCTGCCCGACCACGAAAGCCTTGATCTCGCAACTGCGCTTGACCGCATGCGCCAGCGCCGCCGGGTCGCGCGCCACCAGCGCATCGATGTTTTCTTCGATCCAGGCGAAGAACGCCATGTCGTGGATCGGTCCGTACTTGATGACTTCCGCCAGCCCCGCACTGAGTTCGCGCGCCGGCAATGTGGCCAGCGTGCCCAGGTCGCACAGCACCAACTGCGGCTGGTAGAAGGCGCCGATCATGTTCTTCCCGAGCGGATGGTTGATCGCGGTCTTGCCGCCGACCGAGGAATCGACCTGCGCCAGCAGCGTGGTCGGCACTTGCACGAAGGGCACGCCGCGCATGTACGCGGCAGCAGCGAAGCCCGTCATGTCCCCCACCACGCCGCCGCCCAGCGCGAACAGCACCGTCTTGCGGTCGCTGCCATGACCGAGCAGCGCATCGAAGATCAGGTTCAGCGTCTCCCAGTTCTTGTGGGCCTCGCCGTCCGGCAGCGCCAGCACGTCCACGCGCCGATAGCGGCCGGCGATGGCCTGCTGCAGCGCCTGCGCATAGAGCGGCGCCACCGTGGTGTTGGTCACGATCAGTGCGCTCGCAGCCGACGGCACGGCATCGTAGCTGCCCGCATCGCCCAGCAGGTCGTTGCCGATCAGGATCGGATAGCTCCGATCGCCGAGCGGAATGTAGACGCGGACCGGCGGAACCCGGGAATTTTCAAGACCTTGGGACGTGGAAGAGGCGGACACTGGCATGTCTGCGAGTTTAGGGGCTCGCCCGAACGCGAGACGCACGCCGCTGACAGATCGATCGGTGGACCGATCCGCGGATCAGTCGTCCGACGACGCGGGCTCGTCCGGCTCGACCAGGATGTCGGCCTGCGGTGGCAGTTGCACGACACCCGCCAGTTCCAGCTGCGACAGGATCATGTTGACCAGCGTCGAGATTGGCGGCCGGCCCGTCTCGACGATCGCATGCGCGACCTCCCGGTAGAGGGGGTCGCGCACGCCGTGCAGCTCATGCAGACGCCCGAGCGGGTCGGCGACCTGCAAAAGCGGCCGCTTGACGTCATGCCGAAGACGCCGGAACAGGTCCTCCGGCGACGAGCGCAGGTAGAGCACGTGGAAGTTGCCGACAAGGCAATGCCGGTTGGCTTCGCGCAGCACCGCGCCACCGCCGGTGGCCACGATCGCATCGCGGGTCGATGCAAGCTCGGCGATCACGGCCTGCTCGACATCGCGGAAGGCGGCTTCGCCATGACGCTCGAAGTAGTCGCGGATCGTGCAGCCGATGCGCCGCTCGATCACATGATCGGTGTCGATGAAAGGGAGCTGGAGACGTTGCCCCAGCCGCCGGCCTACTGCTGATTTGCCGGCGCCGGGCAAGCCGACGAGTGCGACCGCCACGGGAATCGGGACACCGCGCCTCAGCGGGCGGCGTTGCGGTCGGTGATCATCTTCGGGGTGATAAAAATGAGCATTTCGGTTTTATTGGCAACCCGGTTGCGTGTGCGGAACAAGGCACCGACCACCGGCACCTCACCCAGCACCGGCACACGCGACTCGTCGTTGCTTTCGGTGAGTTCGAAGATACCACCGATCACCACGGTCCCCCCGTTCTCGACCAGCACCTCGGTCTGCACATGCTTGGTGTTGATCGCGAAGCCGGCTGTCGTCGCCTGGCCGACCGTGTCCTTGTTGACGTCGAGCGACAAGATGATGTTGCCCTCGGGCGTGATCTGCGGCGTGACCTCGAGTTTCAGATTCGCCTTGCGAAAGGCGATCGAGGTCGCACCGCTGGACGTCGCGACCTGGTACGGCAACTCGGTGCCCTGCTCGATCAGCGCCTTGGTCTGGTCGGCCGTCACGACGCGCGGACTCGACACCACCTTGCCCTTGCCGTCGGCCTCGAGCGCGGAAATCTCGAGGTTGAGCATGCGCGTCAGGCTGGAATTGAACAGCGATAGCGCAAACGTGCCGACCTCGCCGGAGGTGCTGGTGGCCGGCAGGTTGACGAAGCTGGTGTTCGAGTACGCGCTGGCGGAGGTCAGCGAGGTCACGCCGTCGGTGGTGGTCGAAGTGACGGACGGCGTCACGCCCACGGATGAGCGCGTGTTGAGGAAGCCGCCACCCAGCTTGACGCCCAGCGACTTGCTGAAGGTATCGGTGGCCTCGACGATCCGCGCCTCGATCAGGACCTGGCGCACCGGCACATCCAGCTTCTGGATCAGATCGGCCACCTGCGCAAGGCGAGCCGGGATGTCGGACACGAACAACTGGTTGGTCCGCGCCTCGGCGATCACGCTGCCGCGCGGACTCAGGATGCGCGTCGCATTGCCCGCGACGCCGGAGCCCGCACCCGACCCGGTGGACACGCCACCGCCCGCTGCACCCGCCGTGGAAACACCGGTCAGGCCTTGCGCGATCATCACTGCCTTGGTGTAGTTGAGCTGGAAGGACTGCGTTCGCAGCGGCTCCAGGTTCTGGATCGCGGCCTGCGCCTCGAACTCCAGCTTCTCCTTGGCGTTGATTTCTTCTTTGGGTGCAATCCACAGCACGCTGCCGTTCTTGCGCATGCCCAGGTTCTTGGCCTGCATGATGATGTCGAGCGCCTGGTCCCACGGCACGTCCTTCAACCGTAGCGTCAGCGAACCCGTGACCGAGTCGGAGGTGACCACGTTGAAATTGGTGAAGTCCGCAATCACCTGCAGCAGCGAACGCACCTCGATGTTCTGGAAGTTGAGGGACAGCTTCTCGCCGTTGTAGCCCGCGCCCTGCGTCGGCTTGGTCGGGTCGATCTTGCGTGGCCTGATTTCCACCACCAGCTGGTTCTCGCTCTGGTAGGCGCTGTGCTCCCATTCACCCCTGGGTTCGATCGTCATGCGCACGCGGTCGCCCATCTGCTGCATGCCGATCGACTGGACCGGGGTCCCGAAATCGGACACGTCGAGCCGGCGGCGCAGCCCCTCCGGCAGCGTCGATCCAGTGAACTCGACCACCAGGCTCTTGCCTTGGGGCCGAATATCCACGCCGATCTGGCTGTTGGCGAGGTCGACGATCACGCGGCCGGCGCCTTCGCGGCCCAGACGAAAGTCGACATCACGCAGAGGCAGCGCTTCGCGATTGCGATTCTCGGCAAAGCCCGCCGATGTGGAAGTGGACAGCGTGGGACGAACGACCGGCTCCAGCGAGACCACCACGGAACGCCCCTGGACCTCGGTGCGGTACGCCGTGGGCTGCTTCAGGTTCAGCACGAGACGTGTGCGGCCGCCGGACTCCACCACGTTGACCGAACGCAGGTTGCCCTGGTTCATGTCGATGACCGACCGGCCGATTGCATTCGAGACGCCAAGGAAATCGAGCGCGATGCGCGGTGGCGACTGGATCACGAAGCCAGTCGGCAACGCGGCCGGCTCTTGCGCCAGATCGATGCGAATGACTTCCGCACCGGACTGCATCGAACTCGCGACGGCTTCAAGCGCGTTCTGCGCGTGGGCGAAGGCAGCGCACATGGCCGCAACGCACAGGCCAGCAGCACGCATCCATTGCCCCGCTGGTGATTTCTCTTGGTTCATTTCGATCTGTCTTGCAGCTGGAGCGTTGCCATGCGTTCGACCCACTCACCCGCCGCGTCCTGCACGATTTCGCGCAATGAGACCTCGGATTCGGTGATGCGGTTGACGCGCCCGTAGTTGAGTCCCAGGTAACTGCCAACGCGCACCTGATAGAGCAGCTTGTCAACACTGACCAGAGCCACCGGTTGCCCGCTTCGGCTAAGGCTGCCGACCATCGCCATCGTGTCCAGCGGAAAGCTCTCGAGGGCCTCCTTGCGGCGAACGAGTTCGGGCGCGAGGAGAGCGGAACTCTGAGGTTGCACGGCATCGCGGCGCAGGGCCTGTGTGAGCCTCAGCAGGTCGAACGGCTCCAGCCGGCCCCCGTCTTCATAGGGCTGCGGCAGGAACCGCTTGGGCTCGGTGATCGGAGCGACGGCAGAACGCACCTGAACGCGCTGTTCTACAACCCACTGGTGCAGTTCGTCCTGGTCGGAATTGCCGCACGCATTCAAGCAGGCCGCAGATACGACGATCAACACCCCGTGCAGCAAATTCATTTCTTGCGTACCCCGGCGACGTTGGCACGCTTTTGCGCCGCACGCTCGTCTTCGTCGAGATAGCGGAAGGTACGCGCGGTCGCGTCCATCGTCAGACTTCCATCCTTCTGCGGCGTGATCGTCAGGTTGTTCAGCGTGACGATGCGCGACAGGTTCGCGACATCGGCTGCGAAGGCGCCCATGTCGTGATACTGCCCCGTCACGCGCAGGGCGATGGGCAATTCGGCGTAGTAGTCCTTGACCACCACTTGGCCCGGCCGGAACAGCTCGAACTGCAGGCTGCGGCCCAACCCCGCCTGATTGATGTCGGACAGCAGCGCATCCATCTCGGCCTTGCTCGGCAGTTGCTTCTCGAGCACCGTCACGTATTGCTGCACTTGCTCACGCTGCCTCTTGAGGGCATTGAGGTTTGCGGCCTGTGCGGCTTTCTTTCGATAGTCGGTACGCAGCACGCTCTCGCGGATGTGCTCGCGCTCGAGTTCGTCATTGGCATGCGTGAGCCAGAAGAGCCACGACAGCAACAAAGCCAATGACACGACGGCTGCGAGCAAGGCGAGGCGCGGCACTACGGGCCAGGACCAGGGTTCGCTGGTGTTCAGGTCACGAAATTGCCCGCCAATACGGCGCAGTGTTGCGCTCAGGTTGGCGGACGACGCGCGCGGGGCTCGGAAGTCAGGCACCGGTTCGGCCTTTCACTGCGGCCGCGACCGGCTTGGCAGCAGCGTCCACCGGACGCTCGATGCCGACGCGCAGCGTGAAATTCGAAACCCGCCGGATGTCGCGCGGCGTCATCGCGACGGTGCCGTAAGTGATCTCGACCAGTTCGGGCCGGGTGAGCCAGGAACCGGTGCTGCCGAGATTGCGCAGCAGTTCGGACACCCGCTCGTTGGACTGGGCCATGCCTTGCAGTGTGACCCGCTGATTTTCCTGCCGCACGCTGGTGAGGTAGACACCGTCAGGCAGCTGGCGCGCCAATTCGTTGAGCAGATGCACGGGCAGGTTCCGGTCGCCCTGAAGGTCCTCGACCGCCTGCTGCCGGGCACGCAAGGCGGCAATTTCGGACTGCAGTGTCGATATCTCCTTGATGTCCGACTCGAGTTTGCCGATCTCGGCCTGGAGATAGCCATTGGTCGCCTGCTGGGTCGCTATCTGGCTCTGGTAGCCGGCATAGGCGGCAGCCGCGATCGCCAGCCCGCCCAGCACGCAGGCGCCGAGAAGGACATGGAAATTGTCGCGACGGCGCTTGCGCGCGGCTTCGCGATGCGGGAGCAGATTGATCCGGATCACGGCTGGAACCTCCGCATCGCCAAGCCGCAGGAGGTCAGGTACGACGGTGCCTCGCGCCGCATCTTCTTCTCCTGGACTGCGGGCCCGATGGCCATCCCGTCGAACGGATTGACGAGCGAACAGGCGAACGAGGTGTGTCGTGTCACGGCGCTGGCCAGGCCCGGCAATGCGGCCGAGCCACCGGCCAGCAACACATGGTCGACACGGTTGTGCGGTGTGCTCGCAAAGAAGAATTGCAACGCACGGCCGATTTCATGCGCGAGACTTGCGACGAAGGGCTTGAGCACATGAGCGCCGTAGTCATCCGGAAGATCGCCATTGCGCTTCTTCGATTCCGCTTCATCGGCGGAGAAGCCATATTGGCGCACGATGAGCTGACTGAGTTGCGCACCGCCGAAGGCCTGGTCGCGGTCGTAGAGCACATCCTGGCCGCGCAGCACCTGCATGCTGGTGGTGAAAGCGCCGACCTCGAAAAGAGCGACCACGGCATCGCGACCATTGCCCGGAAGCTGTGCGATGAGCCGGGTCGCAGCGAGCCGCGACGCATAGGACTCGACATCCAGTATCACGGCCTTCAACCCCGCCGCTTCGGCCAAGCCCTCGCGGTCCTGGACCTTTTCCTTGCGTGATGCGGCAATCAGTACCTCGACATCGGCGGCGGTCTGCCTGCTCGGGCCCATCACGCAGAAATCGAGACTCACCTCTTCGAGGGGAAAAGGAATGTAGTGGCTGGCCTCGGACTCGACTTGAAATTCGAGTTCCCTCTCGCTGAGGCCGCCCGGCAGCACGATCTTCTTGGTGATCACGGCCGACGACGGCAACGCAAGCGCCGCATGGCGAGCCCGCGATCCGCTTTTGCGCACGACGCGGCGCAGGGCCTCGGCGACTTCGTCGAACTTCTCGATGTTCCCATCGGCGATCCAGCCAGGCTCGAGCGGCTCGATGGCGCATCGTTCCAAGGACAGGAGGCCCGTTGACTCGCGCCCCAATTCGACGAGCTTCACGCTGGACGAACTGACATCCAGCCCGATCAACGATGCGGGGTGGTGGCGAAACAGCG
>CAIQMJ010001195.1 GCA_903872875.1 uncultured Variovorax sp. | reverse complement strand
TGAATTTCATAATCGACGGATGTCGCCCGAACTTCTTCCTGCCATTGCCGCCTTCGCTCGCGTGGCGCATCACGCGAGCTTCACGCGGGCCGCAGCCGAGCTCGGTATTTCGCCGTCCGCGCTGTCGCAAACCGTCCGTACGCTGGAACGCCGGCTTGGCGTGCGCCTGCTGGACCGCACTACGCGCCGGGTCGGCGTCACCGAACTCGGGCAACGCTTCCTGTCGTCTGCGTTACCGGGACTGACGGCGCTCGATGGCGCGGTGGCCAGCCTGGACGAAACGCGCGACAAGCCCGCGGGCCTGCTGCGGCTGAACGTGTCGCGCACGGCGGCCGACATGCTGCTGCTCCCGCACATCGGCGACTTCATCGCCGCTTACCCCGACATCACCCTCGAGGTCGCCTGCTCGAACAGCTTCATCGATCTCGTGGCCGGCGGCTTCGATGCAGGCATTCGCCCGGGCGAGAGCCTGTCGAAGGACGTCATCGCCATCCCGCTCGGCGGCCCGCTGCGGCTCGCCACCGTCGCAGCGCCGGCCTATCTGGCGAGGCGCGCGCCTCCCGCCACGCCGGCCGATCTGGTCGAACACCGTTGCATCAATGCACGCTTTGCGGATGGCAGCCTCTACCGGTGGGATTACGCCGGCCCGGACGGGCGCGTGTTCAATGTCGAAACGAGTTCGGTGGTGATCAGCAACGAAGGCGGAGTGCTGTTGACCGCCGCTCGGGCAGGCGTCGGTATCGCGTGCATGCCCGTGCAGATCGTGCAGGAGGACCTGGATGCGGGCCGGCTGGTACCGGTGTTGGAGGACTGGTGGCCCAACCTGCCCGGCTTCCATCTCTACTACCCGAGCCGCGCGCAGATGCCGCGCAAGCTCCGGGCGTTCATCGACTTCCTGCAGCCGCGGCTGGCGCCTCAGGCTGCGCCGCCGCTCAGGCGCGCATCAGCGCCTCGATCTCGTCCCCGTGCACCGGCACGCCGCGGGTGATCAGCTCGCAGCCGGTGGCGGTGACGATCGCGTCGTCCTCGATGCGGATGCCGATGTTGTGGAAGGCCTCGGGCACGCCGTCGCCCGGGCGCACGTAGATGCCGGGCTCGATGGTCAGCACCATGCCGGGCTGCAGGATGCGGCTCGGCCGGTTCTTGATGATCTCGCCCGAGAGCGGGTCCTTGCGTTCGCTGATGTCGCCGACCTGCGTGGGCTCGACGTAGCTGCCGCAGTCGTGCACGTCCATGCCGAGCCAGTGGCTGGTGCGGTGCATGTAGAACGGGAAGTAGGCGCGCTGCTCGATCACGTCGTCGACGCTGCCGACCTTGTTCCCGTCGAGCAGGCCGAGGTCCAGCATGCCTTGCGCCAGCACCTTGACCGTCGCCTCGTGCGGGTCGTTGAAGCGGTTGCTGGCCTTGGTCGCGGCCACGGCGGCATCCTGGCTGGCGAGCACCAGGTCGTACAGCGCGCGCTGCGGGCCGCTGAATCGGCCATCGGCCGGAAAGGTGCGGGTGATGTCGCTCGCGTAGCCGTCGAGTTCGCAGCCGGCGTCGATCAGCACCAGCTCGCCCTTGCGCACCGGTGCGGCGTCGGCACGGTAGTGCAGCACGCAGGCATTGGCGCCGGCCGCGACGATCGATCCGTACGCCGGGTACTGCGAGCCGCCGAGGCGGAACTCGTTCAGCAACTCGGCGTCGAGGTGGTATTCGCGCACGTCCTTGCCTTCACGCAGCATGCGCGCCGACAGCTGCATCGCGCGGATGTGGGCGCGCGCGCTGATCTCGGAGGCGCGGCGCATCACGTCCTGCTCGTGTGCGTCCTTCACCAGCCGCATCTCGTCGAGCGGACCGCACAGGTCGCGCTGTTCCTCGGGGCACAGCGCGCCGAAGCGCACGCGTGCGCGCACCGACTGCAGCCAGCCATCGACCCGCGTCTCGAGCCCCTTGTGGGTCGCGAACGGATACCAGACGGTCGACTTGTTCTCGAGCAGCTTGGGCAGCTTCGCGTCGAGCTGGTCGACCGACAGCGCCTCGTCCACACCGAGCGCGCCGGGCGCGGCGTCCGGGCCGAGCCGGTAGCCGTCCCAGATCTCGCGTTCGAGGTCCTTGGGCGCGCAGAACAGCGTCGCGCGGCCATCGCCGGCCAGCAGCAGCCAGGCGTTGGGTTCAGTGAAGCCGGTCAGGTAATAGAAGTAGCTGTCGTGCCGGAACAGGAAGTCGCTGTCGCGGTTGCGCTGGCGTTCGGGCGCGGTCGGGATGATCGCGATGCCGTCACGGCCGAGTTGCGAGGCGAGACGGGCGCGGCGGCCGGCATAGATCGTGGAGTCTGCTGTCATGGCGTGTTGAGTTGGGCGAGTCGTTCGGGCGTTCCCACATCGGTCCAGCGGCCCGTGTAGAGCTCTGCGCTGACCATTTCATTGTCCATCGCGGCCCGCAGCAGCGGGGCGAGTGGGGCTTTGGTTCCGTCGGGGTTGCCAGGCGGGATGGCGCAGTAGGGCGGTGCGAACAGCGCGGCGCGATAGAGGCCGATGGTGGAGAAGGTGTGGCGCGGCGTCGATGTGTCGACGACTTGGTTCGTAGCCAAGTGCTTTTGAGTCAACCCGAAGTCGCCCTTCGGGTTGTGCGCCGGGTTCGGCACCAGCCACAGGTGCGCCAGCTTGCCGCTTGCCAGGAACCGTTCGACCGCATCGGGCGTGAAGCGGAAATCCGGCGCAAACACGT
>CAIQMJ010001194.1 GCA_903872875.1 uncultured Variovorax sp. | reverse complement strand
TCAGGCGTTGCCTGGCGCCAGGCGGGACCGACAGCGGAAGCCGTCATTCGTTGGAAATTGACGTTCGGCATGATCTCGCTGTCGACGAGCAACATGATCTTGTTGATATCGCCAGCCTTGATTGACTTGTCGGCCTTGATGGTGGCCAGCACGTCGCTCGACAACCGCTTCACCAGTTCATCGGGCGTTTCGTCGGCCGCACGCGCTGGCGAGACGAACAACACCGCCGCGCTGAAAAGCATGGCTCCCATCAGGGCAAAACGGCCCAGCGTACGACGTTGGATGGTCGCATTCATTCTTCGATTCCTCTCAATTTAAGCAGGTCAACGACCTTGTCGACATTGGACAGGGCCCGAAGACCACGGTTCCCACACGCCCCTGGCGCATGCAACGAATTGCAAGAGCCGGGCTGGCAGACCGCGGCAAGACGACTCAATAGTCGCCGCCGTCCTGGGACGGCTTGCCGTTGTTGACCTCTGCGGCACGTCGTTGAAGGTAGGCATCGCGCGTGAACGAATACTTGTCCAGCGCCGCATCACCAATCAGCGACGTTGCCCTCAGGTAGCGTGCACGTGCATCGACGATGCGAAGCACGTACAACGAATTGCGTACGCCGACGTCATTGATCTCTGACAGCAAACCGCCCTGCACGTCGACGGGCAACGCCGCCGTATCACGCAGGGTGGACGGCCCAAGCAAGGGCAGCATCACGAAAGGACCGCTGCCCACGCCCCAGTACCCGAGAGTCTGGCCGAAGTCCTCTGGATGGCGATCGATGCCGAGCTCGGTCGCCACGTCCAGAATGCCGCCGAGCCCGAACAGCGTGTTGACGTTGAAACGCATGAAGGTCTCGGCGCTGTCCTGCGCGCGCAATTGCAATACGCTGTTGACGAAGCTCCAGACCTCGGTCAGGTTGCTGAAGAAATTGTGCACGCCTGTGCGCACGGGCGAAGGCAGCACGCGGTTGTAGGCTGTGGCCACGGGCACCAGCACCGCCGTGTCCACCGCGTCGTTGAAGCGATAGACGCCACGGTTGAATGGCTCCAAAGGGTCGGCCGGATTGGCATTCGGTCCGGTGGCGCATGCCGTGGCAAGCGCCATCGCTACCGTGGCGCAGCCCCAACGCAGTGCCGTCTTGATAACGGTGATGTATGTATTTTTCGCGGTCATTTCTTATTGTCCTTCTCCGAACCTGACGGCCCGCTTTCCGCCTTGCTGTAAAGGAATTGGCTTATCAGGTTCTCAAGCACTACCGCCGACTGCGTCGACGTGATCACGTCGCCGGCCTGCAGGTTCTTCTCTTCGGCGCCCGCTTCGATTCCCAGGTATTGCTCGCCGAGCAGGCCGCTGGTCAGGATCTTCAGCGAGCTGTCCTTGGGAAAACTGTAACGGCTTTGCAAAGACAGTGCGACGGTCGCCTGATAGCGCTTGTCGTCGAAGCTGATCGAATCCACGCGGCCGACGACCACACCAGCGCTCTTGATCGCCGTCTGCGGCTTGAGGCCGCCGATGTTGTCGAAGCGGGCGGTAACGGTGTAGGTCTTCTGGAAGTTCAGGTTCAGCAGGTTGGCCGACTGGAGCGCGAGGAACAGCAGCGCCGCAGCGCCGATGAGCACGAACAGGCCGACCCAGATGTCCTTGTTGGAACGTTGCATGGTCATTTTTCCTAATTTCTCACGCGCGATGGAGAACGAGGCGCGTCATATGCTGAACATCATGGCGGTGAGGAGGAAGTCCAACCCCAGAACCGCAAGCGACGCAACCACCACGGTGCGAGTCGTTGCGCGAGACACGCCTTCGGGCGTCGGCTGTGCCGCATAGCCCTCGAGCAGTGCAACGAAAGTCACGGTCAGTCCAAACACCACGCTCTTGATGAATCCGTTGCCGACGTCTTTCCACACATCCACCCCGCCCTGCATCTGTGCCCAGAAGGCGCCTGAATCAAGGCCGAGCATCCAGACGCCGACGATAAAACCGCCGATGACACCCACTGCACTGAATACGGCAGCCAGCAACGGCATCGTGATGACCCCCGCCCAGAAGCGGGGCGCAAGGATGCGCCGGACCGGGTCCACCGCCATCATCTCCATGGCGCTGAGTTGTTCGCCAGCCTTCATGAGACCGATCTCGGCGGTGAGCGAGGTGCCCGCCCGTCCGGCGAAAAGAAGCGCCGCGACCACCGGCCCGAGTTCCCGCACCAACGACAGCGCAACCAGCAAGCCGAGTGCATCCGAGGCGCCATAGCGCTGGAGCGTGTAGTACCCCTGCAGCCCCAGCACGAAACCGACGAACAGGCCCGACACGGCAATGATGGCCAACGAGTAATTGCCGAGGAAATGGATCTGGTCTCGCACCAGGCCGAAGCGGCGCAGACTGGCAGCACCCGGAACGAGCAGCTGCCAGAACAGGCGAGCACCACTTCCCAGATCGGCAAGCTTGCTGCGCACAGCGAATCCGACGTCGGAGGGATTCCAGAAGCTCACCGACCGCCTCCCTGCACATGGCCGAAGTCTTCCTCGACGCTCACGCCCGGATAGTGGAAGCGAACAGGACCGTCGGGCAATGCGTTGACAAACTGATGGACCAACGGATCCTCGCTTCGCCGAACCTCTTCAGGACGACCTTGCGCCGCAACACCGCCATTGGCGAGCACGACCACGTGATCCGCGATGCGGAAGGTTTCCTCCAGATCGTGCGACACGACGATGCTGGTGAGTCCAAGCGTGTCGTTGAGCTGCCTGATGAGGCGCGCCGCCGTTCCTAGCGAAATCGGATCGAGCCCCGCAAAAGGCTCGTCGTACATCACGAGGTCAGGATCGAGAGCGATTGCGCGCGCAAGTGCCACACGCCGTGCCATGCCGCCGGACACTTCGCTGGGGAGCAGGTCGCGTGCACCGCGCAGACCGACCGCATCGAGCTTCATCAGCACGATGTCGCGCACCAGCGGCTCGGGCAACCGGGTGTGCTCCCGCAGCGGGAAGGCCACGTTGTCGAACACGCTCATGTCGGTGAACAGCGCACCGAACTGGAACAACATGCCCATGCGCCGACGGGCGGCATAGAGCGCCTGTGCCTTCATCTTGCCAACGTCGTGACCGTCGATCAGTACCTCGCCGTGCTGCGCGCGTGCCTGGCCGCCGATCAGCCGCAGCACGGTGGTCTTGCCGCCGCCGGAAGCGCCCATGAGCGCAGTGACCTTGCCGCGGGGCACGCTGAAGGAGACGCCGTCGAGAATGGCGCGCGCACCGTACCCGAAGCGGACGTCGCGGAATTCGACCAGAGCGGTGTCGGAAGTGGAGGGATCCATGTCAAGAAAAAAGCCGGGCGCCTTGTCAGACTCCCGGCTCGGGTTTCCACCGATGATAAATGAGCGCCGCCCGAGCGGCCTCCCCCAAACGTATTAACGGGGAAGGTCGCTGAACCCCATCAGGAATTCATCGACCGCGCGCGCGCCCTGGCGTCCCTCGCGGATCGCCCAGACCACCAGTGACTGACCGCGGCGCATGTCACCCGCCGCGAAGACTTTCGGCACGCTGGTCGCATAGCCGCCGGAGAAGTCCACCGAGGCCTTGGCGTTGCCGCGCGCGTCCCTGTCGATGCCGAAGGCGTCGAGAACGCTGGCGACCGGGCTCACGAAGCCCATGGCCAGCAACACGAGGTCGGCCTTGAGCACCTGTTCGCTGCCCGGCACCTCGATCATCTTGCCGTCCTTCCATTCGACGCGAACGGTCTTCAGGCCCGTGACCTTGCCCTTCTCGCCGATGAATTCCTTGGTGGAGATCGCGAATTCGCGCTCGCAGCCTTCGTCATGGCTCGAGCTGGTGCGCAGCTTGTACGGCCAGTAGGGCCAGGTCATCGGCCGGTTTTCCTCGACCGGCGGCAGCGGCATCAGCTCGAATTGCGTGACGCTGACCGCGCCATGCCGATTGCTGGTGCCGACGCAGTCGGAGCCGGTGTCGCCGCCGCCGATCACGATCACGTGCTTGCCGTCGGCGCGCAACTGGCCCTTGACCTTGTCGCCCGCATTGACGCGGTTCTGCTGCGGCAGGAACTCCATCGCGAAATGAATGCCATCGAGATCGCGGCCGGGCACCGGCAGATCGCGCGACTGCTCGGCACCGCCCGTCAGCAGCACGGCGTCGAATTCCTTGTCGAGCTGTTCGGGTGTGACGACTTCCTTGGCCAGGTTCGTGACCTTGGAACCCTTGCCCAGCGGATCCTTCGCGGCCCCGACGATCACGCCGGTGCGGAACACCACGCCTTCGGCCTTCATCTGCTCAACGCGCCGGTCGATGTGCGTCTTCTCCATCTTGAAGTCGGGAATGCCGTAGCGCAGCAGGCCGCCGACGCGGTCGTTCTTCTCGAACAACGTGACGTCATGGCCGACGCGGGCCAGTTGCTGGGCAGCAGCCAGACCGGCCGGACCGGCGCCGACCACGGCGACCTTCTTGCCGGTCCTGTGCTTCGCCACGCGCGGCTTGACCCAGCCTTCGTCCCACGCGCGATCGATGATCGCGTGCTCGATCGACTTGATGCCGATCGCGTCGTCGTTCACGTTGAGCACGCAGGCTGCCTCGCAGGGCGCGGGACAGATGCGGCCGGTGAATTCCGGGAAGTTGTTGGTCGAATCGAGCACCGCAAAGGCGTTCTGCCAGTCGTTGCGGTAGACCAGGTCGTTGAAGTCCGGAATGATGTTGTTGACCGGGCAGCCGCTGTTGCAGAACGGCGTACCGCAATCCATGCAACGCGCGCCCTGCACCTTCGCCTGTTCGGGCGTGAGGCCGACCACGAATTCCTTGTAGTGCTTCAGGCGCTCCTGCGGCGGCTTGTAGCCCTCCTCGATGCGCTCGTACTCCATGAAGCCGGTGATTTTTCCCATCGTGCTGTCCTGTTCTTGATTCTGGTGTCGGGGCGATCAGACGGCAGCGGGCGAACGCACGGCCTTCGGTTCGAGGCCGGCCTGCGCGTTGTTGCCGCTGCTTGCGATTTCCATCTTGCGATCGTGGATCTCGGCGAGCGCGCGCTTGTATTCGTTCGGGAACACCTTGACGAACTTCGTGCGGGCCGTGGTCCAGTCGTCCAGCAGCTCGCGTGCGCGCTTGCTGCCGGTCCAGCGGTGATGGTCCTCGAGCAGCTTCTTCAGCTGCGCCTCGTCCGTCACGCCGTTGTGCCAGATCGAACGCTTGACGGATGCAGTCTGCTCGGCGGTCGTCAACACCTTCTCCAACGACACCATCGACAGGTTGCAGCGCGAGGCGAACTGGCCGTCTTCGTCGTAGACGAAGGCGACACCGCCGCTCATGCCGGCTGCGAAGTTGCGGCCTGTCTTGCCCAGCACGGCGACCGTGCCGCCGGTCATGTACTCGCAGCCGTGGTCACCGGTGCCTTCGACGACCGCCGTGGCGCCCGACAGGCGCACCGCGAAGCGCTCACCGGCCACGCCGCAGAAGTAGGCCTCGCCGGTGGTCGCGCCATACATCACGGTGTTGCCCACGATGGTGTTGCGTGCCGCTTCGCCGCGGAAGTCGAGGCTCGGGCGCACCACGATGCGGCCGCCCGACAGGCCCTTGCCGGTGTAGTCGTTGGCATCGCCGATCAGGTACAGGGTGATGCCGCGCGCCAGGAAGGCGCCGAACGACTGGCCGCCCGTACCTTCGAGCTGGATGCGGATCGAATCGTCGGGCAGGCCTTCCGGATGCACCCGCGTGAGCGCGCCCGACAGCTTGGCGCCGACCGTGCGGTTCACGTTGCGGACGACCTCGATGAACTGGACCTTCTCGCCCTTGTCGATCGCGGCGCGCGACTTCTCGATCAGCTTGGTGTCGAGGTTGTGCTCCAGGCCGTGGTCCTGGTTCTCGACGTGGAAGCGCGGCACGTCGTCCGGCACGTTCGGCAGCGCGAACAGCCGGCTGAAGTCGAGGCCGCTGGCCTTCCAGTGCGACAGGCCCTTCTTCATGTCGAGCAGGTCGGCGCGGCCGATCATGTCGTTGAAGTTGCGGATGCCCAGCTGCGCCATGATCTGGCGCACTTCTTCGGCGATGAAGAAGAAGTAGTTCAC